>NZ_JBHIPG010000087.1:0-10738 GCF_042195905.1 Bartonella sp. AP331QHHD | reverse complement strand
GCTATGTCATCAATCTCATCTTGAATGACCGACACTAAGTGCGAAAGTGTTCTCTTATGACGATAAACATCTCGCTTCACAGGTATCGGTCCTCCAGTCTTAACCCGAATATAATGACGTGTCATCAAAATACCTCTCAGTGATTAGTCACGAATTCAACGACTATACTTGCTTGCCCAGCTTGTACTGTTTTGTCCGCTTTAGCATAGAGAGTGACCNCGTGTCATCAAAATACCTCTCAGTGATTAGTCACGAATTCAACGACTATACTTGCTTGCCCAGCTTGTACTGTTTTGTCCGCTTTAGCATAGAGAGTGACCTCTTCATCATAAGGGACAAATTCCTTCTGATTGGTGGGCTTAACCTCTTTTACTGCCTGTTGTTTGATTTCCGCTTCACCAAACTCAGTCCCTCCAGCAGTGCTGCCTATTTTGACCTTTGTGTCCGAAAATGCTGTCTTAACAAACACTTTAATTGAAGTAATCAAAGCACCACGAGGTAGCGTACCTATTCTCATAGCGTTTTCTTTATCTTCATAGCTAAAATTAAGCCGCAAAAAGCTTACCTGCTGGGTATGAAGATTTCTCCCTTGCAAGGGCTGTGGTAAATAATCTGCCATGTCTTATCCCCTCAATGATTTGTTACGAATTGCACAACCACAACACACTCACCAGCCGCAGTTGTTTTATCCCGTGTTGCATAAAGGGTCATCTCCTTATCATCTGCAACAAAAGACTTTTGATCTGTTGGCGTAAAATCTTGCGTGCCCTGGGCTTTGATGTCTTTTTCACTGAACTCATTGCCTCCATAGGTGCTGCCTATCTTTAATTTTGCCTCAGAAAACGCGGTCTTGACAAAAGCCTTCATCGAAGTGATCAAAGCGCCACGAGGTAATATCCCTATTTTCGTTGTGAGATGCTTATCTTTATGCGAGATATTCAAACGTAAGAAACTCACCTGTTGGGTGTGAAGATTTCTCCCCTGTAGTGGAGGTGGTAATTGATCTGCCATGTCTTGCTTCCTCCCTATGATTAATTATCAGGTTCACCACTGTAGGTGGGGATAACAATCGTTCCAAAATCTTGCGCTGCTTGAGAGCTATTTGGAAATTTGAAACGGGTTTTCTTCATGCCAATCAGTGTTTTCGCAGACAAACCATAGTAACGTTGATAGTCGAAATGCTCTTCCACCAATTTATAGCGATTGACATTGCGATTATTTCCAAAAGCCATAACGATACTTTGTGCTCCAAGAAAAACAGCACGACGCACACTTTTTTTCGCTGTATGATCGGTAGATTTAACCCCATGAGTGACATGTTCAGATTCACGTAAAATCACACCATTATACATGCCAAGAGAACCATCAAAAATCGGGTTCTTCGCGCGCGAACCCGTATAAGCAGCTTTCTGAATATCAAGCCACTGTCCAGTCTCTGTATTGGTGCGCAATTGCATCACTTGTGTTGGGTGCAAATAGAGAACATAAACACTCTCCCCATTCACACGTACTGGTCGAATTTTGGGATTAGCAAGTTTCGCCATTTTTACAGCTTCGTCAATAAGCTTCAAACTAAAGCTGTGTTTTGGCGCTTCACTGAGATCTTCATCCTTGGTTTTACCATCTGGACGGATAATTCGCTTACTACTTGGTGCCAGAGGTTCATTAAATCCATAATGCACATTCTCGATATCTATCATCCGATCTTCAAAAGAGATTGTCCTTGCTGTATATCCGCAAGCTTGAATGAAAAACATCAAGCTTAAGCGATCTGCATACCAATCAACTAAGCCATCTTTTGCTTCGTCGCGCAAATCAAACGTTGTACGTTGTTGCGCTATACTACCTTCATTTTCTACACGAACTGCATGCGAAAGTTCGTCAATATAGAGTCTGTCATGAAGGAATTGTAATGCCTCTTCATTCCCCTCAAGCGTCTGTCCTGAGGTAACACCACGTCCCAAAAGCTGTGTCCGTAAGCTAAATGTAACACAATCCCCTCTGCCTTTCTGTGTTTCGGTTTTAAGTTGAATAATGCTGTTTGAACCCTTGCCTATAAGGGGGGCAATAGGTATCGCCTTTGAAACTTCTGTATTTAATAATTTTGACCACGTGCTTATCGCATGAGGATCATCTGCTCTAACTGTTGTTAATGCCATTGATTTTACCTTTCTTTGCTGTAAAAAAAACCGGCTTAAAAGCCGGATCATAGCCCTGTATAAAACAGACTAATTTCTATAAAATGCACTCTTAATACCCGTTACCTGCACCGTGTAATTGCCGAAAAATCGCTTTATTTTTCGGATTTGATATCCAAACGTCAAATTCTTCTTCTGACATCCTATCAATGCTTGCTAAAGTCATTGGTCCAGTACTCCCTCCTCCACCAGATGCCGTTAAGGTTCTCGCAGAATTCTGCCGACTTTGAAGTTCTGCAACTTGATTATTCGCTTGCACTGCTTGGTTCTGATAGCCAAGGTTTTGTGCTATTCTATAAATCTCTTCTGCCGGATTGAGATCTCTTTGTGCACAAGTCGCTACAAGAGCATGCAATTGATCTCTTATAATCGCATCTATTGTGTTTTGTTGTCCATACTCAGGATAAAGTGATGACCAAGAACTCAATTCCTTTGCGCGTGCCTCATAAAGAAAATTTGCCGCGGCATCAAAATCACTGGATTTATTTTGAAACGACTTAACAGAATTATTAAAAAATTCACCAAGACGTATATCATGCTGCTGCTGTTCCTCAGCTTGTCTTAGCGCTTCTTTCTGTTCCCTAATATACGCATCTTGCTTTTGAATCTTATCTAGCATCCACGCCACTAAACGAACAGGGTCCTCACGTAGGTCTGGGGGTGCATTTTCACCTTCAACCATTGGCGTCTGGGATTGGGGTTCATAAAACTTTACAAGCGCTTCACGGGCTTGTTTGGCTTGTTGCTCCATACGCTGCTGTTCTATACTAGGAACAATCTCTGAAGGTTTTTCAACGGGCTGTGCAACCGGCTCTGGAGAGGTGACATCATCATTATCAATCGTTTCACCATCATAAGTGCCAGCATCAAAAGAGCTCTCATCATCAAAGACCGGTGCTCCAACTCTGTAATCTTCATTCATAGCTTCGTTCATTTCTGCATTCATTCTCTAACCTCTCTCAAATGCTTCTTCCTCTGTATGTTGCCGCTCTTTCACGCATGATTTGATTTTGCGCTCGTTCATTAAGAATACGCTCCCGTTCAAGCTCATGCTTCTGTTGCATCAATTCCGCTTCCAATTCTGCTCTCTTTTGACGCATGACCAATTCAATCTGCTTGCCTTGTAAATCCATCTGTTGCATCTGACTTTTAGCCGCAATATCTTGCTGCTTTTCCTGCAACTTCATTTCTTGTTCCGGATTCATTTGCTGTTGTTGGGCTTGTTGTGCCATTTGCTGCTGTTGCATCTTCTCACTCACACGATTAAGCAATGACGCAGGCAATGGAGAATAACGAAGTAGATCAAGCATAATATCCGGCGTAATCGCATTTTGAAGCAATGGGAGCAGCTGTGTGATGATACCAAAGGTGCGCTCTTTCTCATTCGGGCTGGTTGGGGCATCATCGACAACAATGTCATACTCGACACTCGTTACTTCTTCACGCGTCAATGGAATATATTGCGCATTCTCCTCACCAGATATCCGTACCAAACGACCATCAGACAAGTAATTCTGTATCAGATGCAAAATAATCTTACCCTGCCTTTTGCGATACAAACGCAAGCCATCAAATAGACAAGCAAGCAGGTTAAGACTAGATTGACGCCGTTGTGCTTCTAAAATCCCTGCTTGTGAGACTTCTCTCGTCCCGATAAACTCAGGCGATAAGCCCGTAACTTGATTAATCGCTTCCTTGGCTTCATTAAACAGTTGGAAAAAACCGGTTGGGAATTGCGCTACGGGTTTGGGCTGTATCTTACCACCTGCCAAAGCGCCATTTTTTAAAACCGTAATACTATCTACTCTGCTCCAACTCTTTACAGCTTCTCTCACATCTTCAAATGCGCCCCGCTCTGCCATTATCCCGCCTTTGGATTGGCTATTAAGGATATGCATTACTTGACTAAAATATTTATTCGCCCATCGTTGTGGATCTTTTGTCGGACGGACAACCCCATAAAATTGCCGTTCTATCTTATCAAAATACCCTGTTATACACTCCCAACCCAATTGACCCGCTGGAACCAAAGGTTGATCAGGGGATTCAAGCAATTTTCTCCCTAAAAAAGCACGTTTTACGACCTTTTTATTGAAAGCTGCCCCTTGGATATCGGGCATCATGCACTGTAACTGCTTAAATTCCTCTTCGCTATAATCACGCAATTCACCCGTTTCTAAATCGGGCGCTTTGTAATATCGCTCGCTTTCAAACCAACGGCATTCAACAAGTGTGATCATCCGTCGACCGTTTTCAACATCAATGCCCTTCTCATCATTATAAGCTTCAAGATCATTATGATGAATGCCTTCATAAGCAACCCCATCACGCGCCCAATCCGCACTCAGCTCTGTCCAATGAGATTTTGGAAACATCTGCTTGGCTACTTCCAAGGGCTTGCGGTCTACATACCACATGCGTTGTGCATCGGTTAAATTCGGTTGCACCGCTGCACTATCCCAAACCATTTTTAAAGGATCTAAACGCGTAATTACCGGTTCACCATCAAGACTGTTTTCATAATCAAGGCGGGTATCAGTCCACCCCATGCCGCAGATGACAGCGTCTTGGAAAGCATCACTATCTGCATATTCAGCATGTGCCATGTCGCGAAACCATTCTGCTGCTCCTGTAAGCAATTCACTTGGCAATGCCTTGCCTATTTGACGGGGAATGAATTGCACCTCTCGTTTATTGTTACGCTCTGAACCCACAACGGCATTAACCAATGGTGCAATACGGTTAAACGTCATAACGGGGCGGCGTTGCTCTTTTAACGCCGCTAAATCAGCCTCATTCCACTGATCACCATTGTAAAATCGAAAATCCTCTCTTGCATGTTCGCGCCATTTGTTCACATGCTCAACATCTTCTTTGTACCAGCTGACAAGCTTGCGAAACAAACCTTCTGTCGACAAATCTGATGCGTTACTTTCTTTCTCTAAATGCTCTTCATCATGCATCATTCTGCCATCCATGACGTGCTCTCATAAGTTTCTCTACCACTATAAGCTGGTCTCTTCTGTTTTTGCATCGGCTGTTCATACCCCACACACATTAACCCAAAGGCATCCGCACCATGACTGGACCAATCATGCTCAGCGCCTAAACCAATATTACGCTTCTCATCCCATTTCTCATGATACCAATTCAGTGCTTTACGACCCGCTACGGTTGTCTCTTCATTAAACCAAACAGACGGCAAAATACGTCGCACCGCCTCTATACGCATCTTAACCGCCCCTGCCCCTTGATTAGGGATCACTTGCGTTTCAAAACCCGCATCATTTAAAGCACTCTCAAAACTCACATTGTGCACACGGTCTCTCGTCGCACCATCATGGGGTAACACCATCAATGCCTTCTCATAACCATTTTGACGCAACCAACCGATATGTTCGGATAAAGGCTGTCCCTGTGCTTCGTAATAATCAAGTACTCTGATCTCCCTACCAACAAATTGCGCTATCCATATCGCCGTAGCATCTGCCTTAGCACCTGTGCCCCCGATATCCCAAAAGGCGCGTATCTGCATTAAAGGATCACGCGCAACGCGCCCTATCCGCCCCTCTTGCTCGGCTGCCAACATTTCCTTTTGATAATAAGCGCCTTGAACCGCTGTAAGATAAGCCCCTTCCCAGATATGCTTATAGGTCTCTGGACGGTTTCTCAGATCATCAAGCCGCGCTTCATTCAAGATCTTGGGAAACTTCGGATTGTCTGACCAGTTGATCTCAACACGCTTGATTGCCTCATTGTCTGAAAAGCGAAACCGCTTCTCAACGGGGGCATTCTCTCGCAACGGGTTCCATGTCACCCATAATTCTGCCCGCCATCCCTCTCCTTCTTCTCGCAAAGTCGGTATAAGCGTTTGCCAAGCCGTCTCTGTTACCGGCTCTGCTTCATCAACCCAACAAAGCAAAATGCGCCCCATCGATTTAATGCTCGCAATATTACGGTCCAGACCAGAAAACTGAAAGGCTACGCGACCATCTATCGACTTAATCGAAGATTCCCCAACCTTGTAATAGTCCTTTAAAAAGTCGTGCGCTTCAATGGCGCGCTTAATCTCCTCCAATGAACTTTCTGCCAAAGAATTCTGAAACTGACGTGCACAAAGAATGGTCCCCGATATCCCCTGCATACCAAATTGATAGCCTTTTAAAGCCGCCATCAATGCAAATGATCTTGTCTTTCCAGACCCTCGTCCACCCCACGCCGCTCGTACCAAAGCATCCCCATCAAAAATAGGGATAAGTTTTGGTACAATCTTAATCTGTCTTGTCGTCATTCATTGTTAAAGGAGCAATTTCTACACGCGTTATGATCTTAATGGCTCCCCCATCTTCACCTGTTACCTGTAAAGGCAACACCTTACCAAGCAACGCTAAATAAGCAGCGGGGCATTCCATAGCCTGCTTTTCCAAATAAGAGATCAAACCATCATTGCCAATTTTATTCCCAGCATTCTCAGCAGCCTTAACCACTGCTTCTTTTAAAATGCGCGTCACTTTATTTGGAACGCCTTTGACACGCCCTTGACCTGCCTTTGGTGGTATACGCTTTTTAATGGGTTGTGGAGCCTGCTGTGTATTTTCTGATGTCATAAAATACGCCCTCCAGATAATAAAAAACCCCGCAAATGCGGGGATTTTGAACTGTACATTTCCCTCTCTAGACACAATACGCCTAAGTACAGCAATGTCATTAAATACGATTTGCTACACTTTGTCAACATAAAAATAACACATATTGATAATTTCAAAGTGAATCGGTTAAACAGCGCTTATGAATAATTAAGGGTTCAAAATGATGAAATCATTATCCATAACACGCATCATAACATTTATAGCTTTCTTTTTTATATCAGCGCTACCTGCATCAGCGTCATTTGGATTTATAGACAAATTGACGCGTATGTTTACAAGTGTAGATACTATGGAGAAGTATAATAAACTTTACAACAAATACGCGAGTGAATCATATATTGGCTCTACGCATTCTGAAAAGATACTCGAAGCAAAAGAATATGCACACAGACATGGATACACCGAAACTGATTTTATATTGAAACGTCATCTATGGGTTATTTATTGCGGACGCTATGTGAATTTATTGCGGGGTGATTATAATATATTGATGTCACATACGGATCTACCCATGGCTCTACCCAATGTGATAGATCATTTACGCAGGAAATATCTTTGGAAGCCAATGTATTTTATGTGGGCATATAACGAATCAAATAACAGCAAAAATCCAATGATTTATTATGCGAAAGAATTTCTTAAAACTACGAAGGACCCTGAATTTGACTTAGAAGAACAAATTACTGATCTAGTATATAATGTGAGAAACGGTTATTATGAAACGATTGAATTACTAAAGAAACGTTGCAACACCATAGAATGGATATACTATATAATGAAACCGTAATAGAGATTGTCATTTAACGATCAAAATGTTTCTGAAGCACGTTAAGAGCAACCCGCAGTGAATTCACAAGATGTGGTAGCATTTGATCTTCTATAACGAGGTACTGTAGCGCTGCGTAAAGATTGTACTGTCTATAAAGACACTGGGCTTCTTTTAGTGCCTCTTGCATGTTTATAAACTGCTCTGTTGCAAATGCTACCCACTTGTCTCTTGCCTTATCATCAGAAGATGACGGAATTTCATTATAAACAGCACTTGGCAAGCCTTTTGCACACAAATAGTCGTTTCTTATCTGTAGGTACTGTTGCGCGGCATCATATTGCTCTTGAGTAAGCACGCCTTTTAAACAAAGTCGCCCTATATAAGTACCAGAAAGTGGATTTTTTGCCTCCTGTAGCGTTAAACCGAAGCGCTTTGCACGCATTTCTATTGCCAATTTATCAACGGCTTCACGCGGTGCTTTTGCACGTGATATACGTCCGTTTGGTTCTCTTACCTGCCCTGTTATTTTAGGGCGTCCCCTTTTTTTATTTTTTTTCATAACACCGCCTTTTATTTAAAAAGGAACACTGTCATTCATAACGGTATGGGGCGTATCAAGAGGTCTGTAAATGCTTCTGTCATAAGCAGATGACTGATCTTGATTATCATCATTTTTGCCATCTAAAAGCTTTAACTCGCCTTTGTACTGAGGCAATATGACTTCTGTTACATAGCGATCAACACCGTTTTTATCTTGCCATTTACGGGTTTGTAGTCGCCCCTCGATATAAACTTTGCTGCCTTTATTCAGATACTGGAGAGCTACTTTTGCCAAGTGTGGATTAAACACCACAATGGAATGCCATTCGGTTTTGTCTATTCTTTTATTGGTTGCCTTGTCTGTATAGCTCTCAGACGTTGCCATTCGAAAATTGACCACCTCGATGCCAGATGACATTGTTTTGCTTTCTGGATTAGCACCTAAATAGCCAATTAAAATCACTTTATTAAGCATGTTTGTAAGTCCCATTAAATGATGTAAAGATCATAACATGTTTTATGTGTTTTTACAATGTTTTCAGTTGTCTAATAACAATTATTTAAAGTGTTACATTATGTTCTAAATCACTAAAGCGTGTAAAATCGGATTGAAAGGCAAGGGGAACGATTCCTGTCGGACCATGGCGTTGTTTTGCTATAATAACCTCGGCTTTACCCTTGGCTTGCTCCATTGCCTCTTGCCACTTGCTATACTCAGCAGTGCCTTCTTTTGGTTCTTCATTTTTGAGATAGTATTCTTCACGATAAACAAACAGCACAATGTCGGCATCTTGCTCAATTGAACCAGATTCACGTAAGTCGGAGAGTTGTGGACGTTTATCGGTTCGGTTTTCAACTTGACGCGAAAGTTGTGACAGAGCAATGATGGGAATATTGAGTTCTTTTGCAAGTGCTTTTAATCCGGTGGTAATGGCTGTAATTTCTTGAACGCGATTTTCTAATGAACGCTTTGAACCGCTTGTCATGAGTTGGATATAATCAATAATCAAGACATCTAGACCATGTTGTCGTTTAAGACGCCTTGCACGAGCGGACAATTGTGCAATAGACACCCCACCCGTTTGATCAATATAAAGAGGGATTGTTTGTAAGGAACGCATTGCGTGAATAATTTTTGCAAATTGCTCTTCTGAGATATTACCACGGCGCATATCAGAAGAAGAAACCTTTATTTGCTCTGAGATAATACGAGTTGCAAGCTGTTCAGTTGACATCTCAAGTGAAAAGAAACCAACAATACCCCCTTCATTGGCTTGGCTGTTATCATGACGCTTGCAAGCATTGGCAATATTAAAAGCAATATTGGTCGCCAGTGAGGTCTTCCCCATCCCAGGGCGCCCCGCAAGGATAATCAAATCAGATGCTTGTAATCCCCCCATTTTCTCATCAAGTGTTTTGATATGGGTAGCTATCCCTGAGAGCCTTGAAGAACGCTTTTTCGCAGCACTTGCCATGTTAAGTGCTTTTGCAATGGCTGTATCAAAATTTTCAAACCCACCCCCGTATTTTCCCTTTTCTGCCAATTCAAACAACTGATTTTCAACAGTTTCAATTTGTTGTGATGTTGTAAGTTCTACAGAAACATCATAAGCTCTATTCACAACTTGAGTGCCAAGGTTAATTAAAGAGCGTCGGATAAACAGATCATAAATGACACTCCCATAATCTTTAGTATTAATGATTGTTACAGCTTCTTTAGCTAAACGCACCACGTAATTATATACAGTGATGTCACCAATTTTCGCATCATTTTCAACAAAGGGCTTAATAGTAATGGGATCTGCAACTTTTCCATTTTGAATAATTTGTGAAATGATATCAAAAAGCTTTTGATGCAACGGTTCAAAAAAGTGCTCTGCTTTTAAAAAATCAGAAACGCTATCAAGAGCATTATTATTGATAATGATAGCACCCAGCAAAGCTTTCTCTGCTTCAATATTATGGGGTAGTTGACGAAAAGAAGATTGTTCTTCTGTTTGAAAAGAAGGTAATTTAACAGCGTTCATTTTATTCATTATGATTTAAATTGATTTGATAAATGATAATTATAAATCACTGAATCTACAGTGTGAATCCCATTTTTATTTTACTTAACAGCTTGCTTTTTGATACGTTTTGTGCAATAAAGAGACGTTCTTTTATATTTCGGTTATTTCTTTTAATCGTTTATTTAGATCGCTAGCTGTTTTGATAATAAAAGCCGTATCAATTCATTTTGATGCGGTTTTTATGTATTAAGGCTTGCATTTTTACACGTTTTGTGTAATATATTTTAACATTTAAAATGTATAAGTTTCCAGTTGCAAACAAAAGCCGTGTCCTTTAAAGGCGCGGCTTTTTTGCTATAAAGCAGCCCCCCGCCCCGTTATTTTATTTACGCTGCTTTTTCACTAATCTTTACAACGGTATCGTTTTCATAAATTTCACAATCTTCAGGAATCCCATATGCATAATAAGGGTTTTGTTCTGTATATGAATACTCATTTCTTTTTAATCTTGCATTGCCATGTACCAAACCTCTAATGGTGTGATAACCAGTCACTTTAGCATTGCCATAAACA
>NZ_JBHIPG010000086.1:0-1751 GCF_042195905.1 Bartonella sp. AP331QHHD | reverse complement strand
TGCTTGTCCTTCAGACATATCGTCGAGCTTTTTGACGTTGACATAAGCAAGTATTTTTTCTTCTTCTGTTTGGGTTTGTACGACAAGTCTTCTGATTTCATTGATCTGTTGTGGAAAAGCCTTTTTAAGAGGTGTGTTCCCATCCGTATCGTCATCTTCACTCACGACATTAAGAAGCATACCTAACAGATATCTGCGTGCGTATGTGATTGCAGAACCAACCGATTGTATATTTGATTTGCATCCTTTAGTGTCATAAGGAAACTTTCCTTCTGTTGAGATTTTATTTCCAGACGGATGCGTCAAAGTCATTTCTATAATTATATTGTCTGAACTCTGTTCTTTGATACGAGAAAACAAAGCAAATCGGTGTTTTGCAAGAGTGTTTTTTACAGCATCAATGTACTGGTCAAGGGTTGCATATTGGCTGTTTGTATGGGTGTTTGTAGAGTTTTTTTGTATTTTTTGATATTCTATTTGCATATTCGAAAGATCACAGGCAAATCTTTCGTAGTTTTGTCGTTCTATTTCTTTTTCTCGTAAGGCAATGAGACGCTCGAGACGGTCCATATCGACGTCATTTTCTAAGGCTCTGTTTAAAATACGTTCCATAGCAGTTTGTTTAACCGCTAAGTGATGCGTTTCTTCAATTTCTGTTAGGTTAGTGTTTTGTTCACTCATCTTGATTTCCTCCTATTTGAGCGCAATTCCCCCGTGGCGTGAATCACGCTGGTGTTAAAATCTTTGTTTTTGTTGCTAGAAACGGCTTATAGAGATACTATAAGATTAGTCATTCGTATTTCTTTTCCATAATTGTTGCTTTTAATGCATGGTTTGTCTTTTAAGCTCTTGAGACAGCACACCAATTCCTTTTGCTGTGATTTTTGCGCAAGGAATGACTTTTTCTATTCCACTTGCGGTTTGAAGTGTGATGGTTGGACAATCCATAAGTTTCTTTTGGATTTTGTCTTGATACGGTAGCAAATTTCCACCTGCTGCTCGTCTGTAAACCCAACCTTTTTGCTGTAAGAATTGAATGAATTGTTTTGGTTGCATCTCGAGTATTTTAGCGGCTTCTGTAAGACCAAAGAGTCCATTATGACGCTGTAAGCTTTCAAGAGCCATGGCTTTTGGTGTTAAATCTTCAATGATGGTGTCTTTTTGATCTATTTGACCTTGTAGGTAATTCAAAAAGCCAATCATAGCCTTTGGACTTGAATAGTCGATTTGTGGTATTGCTGCTTGCTTTTCCAATTCTTGCCAACGGGTCTATAATCCTAGCACGTAATGTCATGCTGTAACCGGAAACTAAGATAAGGCATTCACGCTTAGGGAGGTTGTAACAGTTTTGGGGCTTACCCTGTTTATCTAAATAGGTGGATCCAAATTTGGATTGACCCCCTTCAGGATATAATTCTCCTAACATTTGTCGAATATCACGCATAATATGCGCATGTTGCTTACCGCATAACTCTGCAATTTCACGACTAGACATCGTTTGAACTGTTGTGTTTTGAAAATTGTTTTCAGATATTGTAATAAAGTTTTGCATCATCACCCCCCTTAATTAAGAAAAACACAAGGTTTGATATAATATTCTGCCATAGTTTCTATGACGTTCTGCTTGAGCAATTTTCCTTGCTGCGTGAATTTTGAAGTAATGATTATCAGTTTTATCTGTTTCTATTTCAGATTTTGGACAAATCTTCTGTCTGTTCCATTCTTGTTTTGTAAAAACAAAATCCACGCCT
>NZ_JBHIPG010000085.1:0-15510 GCF_042195905.1 Bartonella sp. AP331QHHD | reverse complement strand
TAAACAGCTAAGAGCCTTGTTTGGCATTATAACTTTTATATTTTTATGTTTTTTAGGAATTAAAAAAAATCCCTACTTTATCCAAAGTATTTTGATATTTGCATCTTTTGGTTTGATAATAATAACAAATATTTTTGTAATTTTATGCAATTCTAATATTCCTTTTGAATTGCAAAATAATCCAAAATATAAACATGATGATTCAACGGGTTGGGTGAAACTAACACGTGATTTACAACAGTATATGCACAGACTTTTAAATATAATAATTTTAGCGCTTGTCGTTTTAATTTTTCCAAATAGTTATAAAGAAACGGTTTCTTTGCCTGTCACCTCTAAGCACGTGGAACACCAGTTTTCTTTTTCATTGGATACCGTATTTGGGTATTTAGACATTGTACTTTGGTACTATTTTTTATGCTGTGTATTGTTTCTTATGTTTCGTACACGCAATTTAATAAACATATCCATCTACATACTACAGTCTTGTACTAAAAAGCCATAGTAAAATCTCCGATTTATAAGACTTTTTTGGTTAATCGGTATTGTATCTTCTTAACATCGATTGATGAAATCAACAAAACATCAAAAAACACCTAAAAAGGCACGTAACGATGACTCATATCTGCTCACCATTAAGATATCCAGGCGGCAAGGCTATACTTTATGGAAAAGTCAAAGAAATTTTTGAAAAAAACACAATATCACGTCTCAAAGCAGCTTGATTGCATGAATAGGAGCTTTAATCACATGCTTACACCATTTGGCAAAACTTTACGCAAAATTCGCCTTGATCGCTTTGAACGGTTCTTAGATATGGCTGATAAACTAGGCATATCTGTAGCATTTTTATCTTCTGTTGAGATTGGCAAGAAATCTGTTCCAGTAGGAATGGAAGAAAAGATCATAAAGCTGTACGCTTTAGATCAAAACATGGCTTCTCTTTTAAGAAAAGAGGCTGATATTTGCCGAAAGAATTTTATAATGAATTCTTCTGATCCACTTAACCATGAAATGGCTAACACGTTTTGTAGAACTTTTAAACACCTTTCACAACAAGAGCTAACAGAGTTTAAGGAATTTATGGTGAAAATGGAAAAGAAACGCTGCTTGCAAAATAAAATCCCTTGATCTCCTTATCTTATACGTACACCACAAAACGTAATGTTATATGTTAATAATTAATAATATATCATTGAAATAATTGAAAAAATAATAAAATTATGCTAAGATTTTTTACATATTTAAATACAAATTTAAGGTAACTAAAATATGCTAAATAAAGTGACGTTAATCGGGCGCCTTGGTGCCNTAACTAAAATATGCTAAATAAAGTGACGTTAATCGGGCGCCTTGGTGCCAATCCCGAAAGCAAAACAATGAATTCTGGAGCAGAAATAGTCAATTTTAGTATAGCGACTTCTGAGAGCTATACAGATAAAAAAACCAATCAAAAAGTAGAGAAAACAGAATGGCATTCCGTGGTGATTTTTAATCCACATTTGGCAAAAATTGCACTTCAGTATCTAAACAAAGGTTCAAAGGTTTACATAGAAGGAAAATTACAGACACGCAAATGGCAAGATAAAAATGGGCATGACCGTTACACAACAGAGATTGTCTTACCACAATTCAAAGGTGAATTGTATTTGCTTGATGCAAAGAAAGATCAATCGGCATCCCCTACCCCTTCACCTATTACTTCTCAAAATTATGCTATCGCTTCAGGGGCTCAAGATTATAGAACGGCTCTTAACGATAGCGTCCCATTCTGATTGAAAAAAAATATGACAAAAAGAAAAAAACGTGCAAAACGCGGTCGTCCTCGGATTAAAGGATGTATCAGAGAACCAAATGGACGTATCTCACGAGCAAAAACACCGCATGAACCCATGGATAAATTGGCAATTGAAATGCGTGCCAAACGCTTCTGTTTGACCATAGAAGAGGCTAAAAATCCGCTTTCCGCTACTTATATCGGACGGCTTTATCTGCAAGGTGTAATTAATCAAGATCAGTATGATGCTGCACAAAAATATCTTGAAGTGAGAAATAATTATCTCTGTGCAAAAGCCTTACCAAATGCAATTTATGATGACTTTACTCCATCTTTAAATGAAGAGGCAAAAAAACAATGGATTGAAAAAACTACTCATTACTATGAAGCAATGAAAGAGGTGCTAAAAGAAGCACAATGCCTTTATAGACAGCACAACCTTTATGCCGCGCTACAGTATCTTGTTAGTGAAGATCAATCACTGCCACATCTTGTCGGTTCGCTGTATGTTGCTCTGAATGCACTTCATAAACATTTTATACAAAACCGCTAAATTTTAAGCAGCATTTTGAACATTGATAGTGATCTCTTTTCCAAGAGCAATGAGAGTGGATTCTAAAGCATCTAATTTTGTTGCGTGGTTTAAATCCAATAATCGGTCAATTTGTATTGGGTGAAGTTTTAAAAGACGCACGAGATCAGCTTTGCGTAAATTCTTTTCAACCATAGCGTTGTGTATTGCAATTTTTAAAATAACTAATGAAGATACTTCAACAAAAGGATAGGCAGCATCACGAGCTCCAAAAGGGACCACTTCTCGATCTTGGAAACGCCCCATAATAACTGTTAAAAGGGCATTTTTAGCGTGTTCCAAAGCCTCTTTTTCGTCGTTACCATAGGTAATAAATTCTTGAAAGTCTTTGGAAACGACAAGAAGAGTATCATTGTCATCTTTGATAAACTTAAGTGCATATTTCATTTACATCTCCATATTCAGACTTACCTTAGGTCAAGATCTTTAAGAATCTTTTGAACTAATCCCGTTCCTAATTCTTTCCGCGTACCATGCATAGGTAAAACGGATTTTTTAGAACCACGTTTTACAAGCAAATGGCCACCTTTCCCTGAGGTAAAACTGCAACCATGTTTCGTAAGATATCTTTTTAATTCTTGACTGTTCATAAATATAATATAACATCTAAAATGTTTAAATACAACATAAATGTTGTTATTTGTATAAAATTAAAGATTGGCTTTTAAAATACTAAGTTTTGATCAAAAAAATTAAAAATACACAATATCGTGATTTTTCTATTGACAATACGTGAAAAATCGTATTTAGTGGCAGTACGGCACTGGTTGTATTGCGTCTAAAATTCAAAAATATCCCCTAAAATTTGATAAAATCTTAAGCTTTCAAGAGGGCTTAAAGTACTGTTTTTATTGATAAAACAGACTAATCTATTTTGCACATATCAAACGCCATTCAGTAACCAATGATGTCATTAATTCATTGCCTCAAAAGGAGCGAAGATGAAAGCAATCATCACCAAGCCAATGTGTGTTGTTGGCGATAATAAAAGCACTGTTCGTTTTGAAACTTCAACTCCCAATAATCCATTTGTTGAAGTTTCTAATCAAGTCTACGCACGTCTCAAGCGCGCCAATGCTGCAAAACTTTTTGTTGACGTCAAGACAACAGCAAAAACAGATAAGGCAATTGAACAAATTAAACAGATAGAACAAGAAGCCGTACAAACATCGTCTGAACCAGTGACAGAGGAAATTCCACTCGAACAGCCAAAAGCATCTAAAGCTTCCAAGTCACCTACCCCAAAAAAGGCTTAGAAGTTGAAGTTAATCATCCACCAAAAATGGTATCTTCAACAGGCAAAAGATACCTTCACAAGCCTTCAAGCCCCTCGCCTTAATTGGGCTCTGCGTAATGCTCTAAACACTACAGCAAAACAAGTTGAACGCTTCACTGAAAAGCAAGTTGCAGACATCTCATCAGCCCAAATAAAGCGTATAAGAAGAGGTGTTTATATTAAAGAAAAGGCAACAGCAAGGTTTCTTGAGACAGATATCATTGGTTCTGGAACACCGATACCTCTTAAATTTTTTAAAGCAAACGAAACAAAACGCGGCGTAACTTACACACTGTTTGGAAAGAAAGAAATATTACCCCATGCTTTTATCAAAGGTGGGAGTTTTCCAAAGCGCGTTGAATTAAAAAAGCTGAATGGGAATGTGTTTCAAAGAGCCGATGGAGATCAATTCCCCATTGCAAAACAAAAAGGACCCTCCATTGCTGGGGTGATGTCCAAGCCAGAGATTGCAAGTACTATTGTAAAAGAAGCCAATGAAAGATTAATTGCCAACATACAGTACCAACTTGCTCGTCAAGAATATGCCGCCAATAAGAAAGCTAAATAATGTTCTTAAGCTATGTCAACACGCTACTCACTTTAATTGTAATTTTTAAAGCAGATTATCATTTGCGCTTTGGTTTTTTCCAGAAAAAATACAATAAAATCAATGCAAAAGGTACTTCCCAGCGGGTTGGGTCTGTTGCGGGGCGGACGAGCGCGAACTATCGCTAGCGACAGAATTTTCAATTTGACTGTACATTGTACACATAACTCATTGATAAATAACGAATTTAATGTGTTAAGTATTTCCTTATCGTATTAAATCTTGTTTTTCAGTTGGTACCGTAAATCTCTCTTTATCCTAATACGCCGTAACCACCTCCTTCTTAGGACAGAAAAGAAGGCAAGGAGCAACTATGAATAAGAAGAATCGTAAGGGTCTATCGGTTCGTGCGTTTGCGAAGAAGATGGGTGTTTCACATAATGCAGTGGTTTCTCGGATAAAGACAGGTAAATTTGATGCGGCTCTTTTTGAAGATGGTTCTGTCAATGAAGCGCTTGCAACAGCTATCTGGAATGAGAATCCAACAAAGCGCCCTGCTCCATTTTTAGCACCGGATGGTCAACCGCAGACAAAGATCAAACAAGCCTCCACAGATGGAGCCAATGAATACAAGATAAAACTAGAGCGGATGCAAGTTGCGCTAGCAAAAGAAAAGATTGCTCTGGAAAAGTTACGCGAAACCACTGTTGATCGTGAAGAAGTGAGAAAAGAAGCATGGAACTTTGGAAGAGCGCATCGAGATACAATGCTCAATTTTGCCTATCGCTTTGGTACTGAAATTGCGGCGCAAGTGGGATGTGATGCTGCGAGCCTTATTGGAGCTATCGATCATCATATGCGCAAAGCTTTAGTGGAAAATGTCGTCCCTGTTTCTTTTCACGATCCCAACATTTTAGAAGAGAATCCAGAACATGATAAGTGATGCTTCGCCCTCGTCCTCTGGTGCTGGGCTCTTTTTTTGCTATGCGAATGAAGGACGCCGTCCTGACCCGCCTTATACTGTTTCCCAGTGGGCTGATAAAAATCGTTATTTGAGCACAGTTACGAGTGCTGAGCCTGGATTATGGAGGACTATACGTACCCCCTATTTACGAGAGATCATGGATAATCTTTCTGTTTATGATCCGACTGAAACAACGGTTGTGATGAAGGGGGCTCAGATTGGAATGTCGGAAGCAGCGTTGAACTTTTGTGGTTATGCCATTCATCATAGTCCAGGACCTGCCCTTTATGTAATGCCGACAGTTGAGACCGCTAAGAAACTGTCAAAGTCTCGTCTTGATCCGATGATTTCAGCTAGCCCTGCTTTAAGTGAACGCATTGCTCCTGCTCGTGCAAGAGACAGTGGAAATACAATGTTTTCAAAGGAATTTTATGGGGGGACATTGATGATTACAGGAGCAAATAGTGCTGCTGGATTGCGTTCTTCTCCTATTCGCTATTTGGTTTTGGATGAAGTCGATGCTTACCCATTGAATGTCGATAATGAAGGCGATCCTGTAACAATTGCGGAAAAACGAACCTCTGCTTTTATTCAACGTAAAATTTTTAAATTGTCCAACACCGTGACACAAGCCGTGTAGCCAAGGATTTTGTGCTAGGTGATCAGAGATATTACAATGTCCCTTGTGATGCATGTGGTGTTCTACAACCCATTGTTTGGTCACAAATTAAGTGGCCAAAAGGCGCCCCCGAAAAAGCTGTTTTTGTTTGTGCGCATTGTGGTCATGAACATGCCGAACATCGTAAGTCCACCTTAATGGCAGAAGAAAACGGTGCTTGTTGGATCGCAACACAGGAGTCAAGTAAGCCTCGTCTGCGTTCTTACCATATTTCAGCGCTTTATTCGCCATGGCTGACTTGGGGCGATTGTGCGCGCGAATTTTTAAGAGCCAAAGAAGACCCTGCTCTTTTGCAAGTTTTTATTAATACAGTGCTTGGAGAGCCATGGGAGGACAGAACAGGCGAAGTTGTTGATCCTGATAGCCTCTATGCAAAACGCGAAGATTATCCCCTTGCACCAGAACAATCCGTCGTGTTGACAGCAGGCATTGATGTGCAAAATGACCGTTTAGAGCTTGAAGTGGTGGGATGGGGGCGTAGTGAAGAAAGTTGGCATATTGATTATCAAGTGATCCTTGGTGATCCCTCTTCTTTTGAAGTGTGGGACCAATTGGATGAATATCTTGCAAAACGTTGGCCGCATCCAGGCTATAAAGAGGGGATTAGGATAACAGCGGCTTGCATTGATACCGGTGGTGGACACACACAGGCAGTTTATAATTATGTACGCCCGCGTGAAGGGCGGCGTATCTGGGGCATTAAGGGGCAAGCGGGATGGCGTGCGGTATGGCCACGCCGACCAAGCAAAAACAATAAAGGACAGATTAATCTCTATATTGTTGGTGTTGACGCGGCAAAAGATATTATCACGGCACGGTTTAAAAAATCGGGACCTGAAGCATCAGGGGCTGGTGCAACACACTTTCACAAAAGCCTTGACCAGGAATATTTTGACCAGCTAACCGCTGAAAGAAAAGTCATCAAATATTTCAAAGGCTTCAAGCGTATTGAATGGCAAAAAAGTGAAAAGGCAAGAAACGAAGCCTTGGATTGTAGGGTCTATGCTTATGCGGCTTTACAAGGTCTGATTTCGGCGGGAATAAACCTTAATCGAGAAGTTGATATCTTAGAAGAGCGTTTGGAAAAACTTAAAATTGAAGGTTCTGTAGAGCAACCAACATCTGGGATTTCTTCATTCACTTCTCCAAGAAGATCTCAGATAGCAAAACCTCAAAGGAAACAATCCAGAACAGTGATGAATCCTTATATGCGAGGGGATTGGAGGTAATTTGTGGGTGAAACTTTAGAACCAATTAACAGCAAAATTGACAGACTGGAAAGTTTAAAAAGGCGGCGTGAACAAATTGAAGAGGCTCTTTATTCGGGTGCGCAATCAGTGCGTCACGGCGATAAGCAAGTCAGCAATCGTTCTGTTGAGGAACTTCGCAGAGCGCTTGAGATGCTGAACATACAAATAGCCAACCTTGAAGGGCGCAAGCGTTCACGCGTTTTCTATTTTAATATATCACGAGGCTATTAATGGCTGGTTTTTTCAATAAACTCACAGGCTTTTTTACAATTTCTCGTCAACACAATCCGCCTTTTGAAGCTGCAAGTAAAAGCCGCCGTATGGGTGGTTTTGACCCCGCAAAAAAACATATCAATAAAGCGATTGAAGAATGTGGTGATACCATTGTTGCTCGTTCAAGATGGCTTTATGATAATGAATCTCTTTATGGGTCTGCAACGGAAGAATGGGTCTCTGCGGCTGTTAGTGATGGGATTAAACCTTATCCTCGTATTGAAGGTTTTCAAGAAGAAAAGAAAAAGCTTTTAGACTTATGGTGGCAATGGGTTGATGAGGCGGACTATGATGAAGATGCCAATTTTTATGGACTTCAAGCAACCATTGCACGAGAAGTCTTTCTAACTGGTGAATGTTTTGTAAGACTACATTATGTTGACCTCTACGGGCGCTCTGGTGTGCCGCTTCAATTACAAGTTTATCCCACCGAAATGTTAGACCTTACTTACAATGGACCGGCTGATATTGAAGGCAATTACATTCGTATGGGGATTGAATTTAATGCCAGTGGCAAGCGCGTTGCTTATCATTTCTGGGAACATCACCCCTATGATGATGTCCCTGCAAATATGGCATTTGAGAGCCAAGAGCGCGTGCGTGTCCCTGCTGAAATGGTCATTCATATCAAAGAGCGCCGTATTGCCGGACAATTGCGCGGTTCTCCAAAAATAACGCGCGCTATGACAAAGATCTTTCAACTCGAATCCTATGACGACGCAGAACTCGATAGAAAAAGGACGGCGGCTCTTTTCGCGGCGTTTGTCAAGGACAATTCACCAAACGTCGAAAAATTATCCGATAATCGTGATAAAAACAACGTTGAAGAAGAATACAAAGCACCTGTCATTGCGCCCGGTGCATCTCTTTATTTAGGAGAGAATAAAGAAGTTACATTCTCAAATCCTGTTGAGGTTGGTGGCTCTTATGAGGCTTTTCAATTTCGCAATATCTTGAAAATTTGTGCAGCACTTAATATGCCTTATGCCGTTGTGACTGGAGACGTTACGCGGGGGAATTTTTCAAATGTACGCACCTCCATCATTCAGTTTAGACGGCACGTCAAACAATGGCGTGAACATATTATTGCCTTTCAGTTTAACCGCATTGTTTGGGAGCGTTTTGTTGAAATGGCAGTGCTTGCTGGATGCGTCAATTTGCCAGGGTGGGAAGAAAATTCCTTGCCATGGCTTCAATGTGAAAGCTTTGCACCCCCGCTTGAAATGATTGATCCAAACAAGGATATCTCAGCGGAAAAAGAAGAAATTCGTGCAGGCTTGAAAACACGACGCATGGCACTTGCCGAGCGTGGCTTTGATATCGACAGCATTCATGCCGAACTGCAAGAAGAGCACACAGACGCTCGTGCGCGCGGCTTATCTTTTGACACGGATATGGCAGCGACCTCTGATAGCAATCAAGTAATTGATACCGCAGATTCAGAACCTTCTGAAACTTATGAAAGTAACCAAGGCAGTGAGGCACATAAAAATGGTGAATAATCTTGATATGCCGTTTTTGGCATCACGGCTTTTTGGGGTTCCTCATATGCTTGCCTCGACAAAGCTTGATATCATTTTGAATGCTCTTGCACCACGCCTTTTTGAGGGAGAAAAGTTTCCCATTGAAGCTTATTCGCAAGAGAATACAGAAGCTTTAAGACCCCCTGAAACTTATGTAGTACAAAACAATGTTGCCATAATACCGGTTCATGGCACGCTTGTGCGCCGTGGTGCATGGCTTGGGGCTTTATCGGGGCTAACCTCTTATGAAGGTTTAAGCGCTTCTTTTCGTGAAGCCATTGCACAACCTGATGTTCGCGCTGTTTTACTTGATATTGATAGCGGCGGTGGAGAAGCCGGTGGTGTGTTTGATTTGGTTGAAGAGTTTCAAACACTCTCAAAACAATACGACAAGCCCATTTGGGCACATGCCAATGAGTTTGCTTGTTCTGCAGCTTATGCCATTGCTTGTGCGGCTTCTCAAATATGGGTAGCTCGCACAGGGGTTGTGGGCTCGATTGGGGTTGTTTGTGCCCATCTTGACCAATCCCGTGCAGATGAAAAACACGGGCATAAATGGACCTTTGTCTTTGAAGGTGATCACAAAACCCATGGCAACCCTCATGAACCCTTGAGCGATACAGCACAGATAAAAATGCAAGCCGATTGCGCCCTGCTCTACGAGATGTTTGTCGATTTGGTGGCGCAAAACAGACGCTTAAATGCTGCTGCAATTCGTGACACAAAAGCAGAAACTTTTATAGGCACCCAAGCGATCACGCTTGGATTAGCAGATGCGCAGGGCACTCTTGCGCAAGCGTTGGAAGCTTTAACGGATTCCATATCACAAAACCCAACATCAACAGAAAAAGAAGGACAAAACACATGGCACGCACACAATACCGCGCTGAAGAAGAGGATGACGAAAAGATTGTCGACATCATCAATGACGAGGAAGAGGACGAAGACGATAGTGACATCGACAAAAACGCCGAAGACTTCGACGATGAAGAAGAAAACGAAGATGAGGATGAAGACAATGAGGACAAGCAGGAAAACATAAAAGCTGCTCTTGAAAAAGAAAGAAAGCGCGCAAAAGCACTAACAACCCTTGAAAGGCAAGCAAAGCACTTAGGCGTTTCTTTTGACGCAGCAAAAGCTATTCAAAACGGTATGAGTCTCGAGAAAGCACGCCAGTGTGTGTTGACGGCTGCTAGCTCTCAAAGCGCGTCTTTAAAAGTCTCGCCTTATACCCCTCATAGTGATGGGACGAGCAAGGCAAAGATTCACGCAAAATGGGAAGCAGCTTGGAGGGCAGTGAAATGACGAATATTATTTATGACGACGTACGCAATGGCGCTTATCTTGGACCTTACGACCCCGATATGTCAAATGAAGAAGTGCTGTTTGCATCAGGAGCATTCATTGAAGCGGGAACTGTCATGGGAAAGATAACCACAACGGAATACTATGTCCCCCTTAATCCAGCAGCAACAGATGGCAGTCAAACACCGGCAGGGATTTCTTTTGCTACTGTTGACGCAACAGGCGCCGATCAACGCGCTGTGATTACAGCACGCTTATGCACTGTAAAAGCTTCTGAACTTCTATGGCCAGATGCCATCACGGATGAGCAAAAGAAAGCAGCCATTCAGTCTTTAGAAGACCATAACAACATTCTATTGCGATAGGAGAATGCACACATGGATATGAATTTTTTTAAACATGATGCTTTCTCAAGCATCACAATGATGAAAGCCATTGAAAACTATGAGTTTCAACCTGGTCTTGTAAGTTCTCTTAATCTTTTTGAAGAAGTTGAAACCAGTACCACAGTGGTTGGTATTGAACGGCGTGATAATACATTTTCGCTTATTCAAACCAGTGAACGTGGCGCACCTTTGACAGAAGGTGATAGAGAGGGTCGTAATCTTCGGTTTTTCAAAACAACACGGATTGCCAAAAGTGATACGGTGAAATCAGAGGAAATCCAAAACCGTCGTGAATTTGGCGCAGAAGATCAGTTAGAGACAGCAATGAAATATATTGCCAGAAAACAAAAGAAACTGATTTCTGAAATCGAATTGACATGGGAAAATATGCAGCTTGGCGCTGTTCAAGGTGTTGTCCTTGATGCTGATGGTTCCGTAATTGTCGATTGGTACAAAGAATGGGAAATCGCACCACCAAAGCCGATTGATTTTAAATTAAATAATGAGACAACCAATGTTGCGGACCATGTTGATCAAGTCATTATGAGGATGATTGAAGCTTCAAAAGGAGCATTTTCTGATCGTTCGCGGATTATTGGGCTTTGTGGTAATGAATTCTTTTCCAAGTTGAAAAACCATAAAACAATTCGTGAGACCTATTTAAACACAGCCTTAGCACAGACACTCAATAGCGCCGGAGGTGTTGCAACACCAAGTTCGATTGGCTCTGGGAGCTTTGGTAGTTTTGACTTTGCGGGTGTGACTTTCATTAATTACCGGAGTATTCACAACTATAATGTGAGTGCGAAGGCTGGAACAAAGCGCGCTATAGGCATTAAGCCGGATGAATGTCAATTCTTTCCTGTTGATGCGCCTGGTGTATTCCAAAAAACCTTTGCTCCTGGTGAAAGCTTGGATTTTGCCAACACGGTTGGAAGACCTCTCTACACGATGCTTATCGTCGACCACGACCGTAATGCATGGGTAAAACCGGAGGTCTATAGCTATCCGCTTTATATTTGTACACGCCCTGAAATGCTGTTTAAAGCAGTGATTGGAGCGAAATAACATGCGGTGGAACGGGCTGCTAAACCAAATGGTTAAAGATGTGCGTAACACCTTTGGGCAGCCCGTCATCTACACCAGAAAAGACAATCAACAATCGTTTCAAATTACAGCGATTTACGGCATTAAACATTCGGAATCGGAAGCTGGAGGCAGAATCCCCACGACAATCGCAAAAAAGGAACTTGACCTTTGTATCAATGATATCGGGGGAGTACCACCAAAACCTCAAGATAGTATTGTGATCATCTCTCCTGAAAACAACAAAGCCCCCTCTTCTCAAGAGCACTTTGTGATCACAGATGTCCAAGCCTCTGAATCCGGTATGTATAAGCTTATCTTGCGAGAGATAAAACAATGAAACATCCACGCGAAACGATAAGAGAAACATTTGTTGCGTTGATCAAAGCAGCAAAGACGGCAGCTGGTGACAATGTTTTCAATATGCGTGACTTCAATTTATTTATTGAAACAATGCCAGCTATTAATATCTCAACACAAAGTGAAACAATTGAAGATAGACATGATTTTGGCTTAAGGCGGCGTGTTTTAACAGTAGATGTTGAATGCTATGCAACATGTGAAGATGGCGCACGTTTTGTTGACCAATTAGCATGGGAAGTTGAAGAGATTTTCCATGCCAACCCCAATCTTAACAACACCGTTGAGACATGCCGCCTGCAAAATATTGCTTTTGCCTTTGGTGATAATGGCGCTCTAGCACTCCACGGTGCAATTTTAACCTTTGAAGTCATTTATGTGACAAATATCCCCAACATGAATGAAGAAGAAGGCAGTGTAACAGCAAGAATCGTTGAACCTTTCTTAAGTTTTGAACCAGAAACAGGCGTGAGAAATAAAGATAAATACCATAAAATTGAAGGTGGACATGTTAGAGCGACGCGATAAAGAAATCACAGATCTAAAGAGACGTGTGGCCAATATGGTTGTGGTGGGGAAGATTAGCCATGTCGACCATAAAAACGCACGCTATCGGGTAAAAAGTGGCAATCTTGTCAGTGACTGGATTCCAGATACCCAAGCCCGCGCCGGTAAAACACGTTCTTATGAAGGACGCGATGTTGGAGAGCAAGTAGTTGTTATCTCGTCATCAGGGGATTTATCACAAGGGGTGATTATTGGTTCACTTCATACAGATGCTAATCAAGCAGCCGATAAGGGCAGCATTCACCGAACGATATACCCTGATGGAACCAGCCTTGAATATGATGATGAACAAAACACTTATGGAATTCACATCAAATCCGGCGGAAAGTTTATCCTGACAATCGCTGATGGTGTGTCACTAAAAGGTGATGGTGGCAAGCTAGAGCTTACCGCACCAGATGGCATAAAGATTGTTTCAGAAAGCGATATAAATTTAAACGCAAAAGGCGGCATCTCTTTGAAGGCAGGTAGTAGCATTTCACTGAATTCGAATGATAGTCTCTCTCTTCATTCTGGAAATAATGTTTCCATTCATTCAAGTGGATTAAGACATAACGGCACCAATGTAGGAGCAACACATGTTCATGGCGGTGTTTCCCCTGGTGGTTCTATGACAGGAGGTCCCAATTG
Organism: Bartonella sp. AP331QHHD; assembly: GCF_042195905.1. NCBI lineage: Bacteria > Pseudomonadati > Pseudomonadota > Alphaproteobacteria > Hyphomicrobiales > Bartonellaceae > Bartonella > Bartonella sp. AP331QHHD. The sequence continues at coordinate 2,295 of NZ_JBHIPG010000085.1, read as the reverse complement.
AACAGTGGAATGGACCGCACAACGGGAAAGCCATTAACCGGCATTGATCATTTGCGTCAATCAATCCTTGATATTTTGTTAACGCGGATTGGTTCGCGTGTAATGCGGCGTGATTATGGTTCACGTGTTGCTGAACTCATTGATGCACCGGTTAATAATGCTTTTGCTGTTGCTCTTTATGCTGCTGTTGCTGAGGCTTTAGACAAGTGGGAACCGCGTTTTAAATTGAAAAAAATTGATTTTAAAAGGGGTGAGAATGGACACGTTTCTTTATCCTTTGAAGGCATTTATTTGCCATCCGGCAAGCCCATTACCATGGAAGGATTATTGATAAAATGAATGGAGTGCTTGCAAAACCAGACATCATCACAGAACTTTCTTTTGAAGAAATACGCGCTGCTGCTCTTGTCCATTTAAAAGAGCTTTTGCCTGAATATACCATTCTTGAAAGTGATCCGGCCGTAAAAGTCATAGAGGCTTTTAGCTATCGAGAGTTGCTTTTAAGACAGCGTATTAATGAGGCAGCACGCAACAACATTCTTGATTTTGCAACCGGTGAATCTCTTGATGCTTTGGGAAACTGGCATGGTCTTGCCCGCATGGAGGGTGAAAGTGACGAGAGATATCGTGAACGCATACAGCTTCATGCCCGTGGAGGAAACGGAAGTGGAACAGAACCCTATTACAAACTTATCGCCTTAACAGCCGATAGTCGAGTGAAAGATGCCATTATCTATCGTAAAGGCAAAGACCCAACCATCTATGTTGCTCTTTTTGGTAATAATGAAGAAGGAACAGCCTCTGAAGATCTCATACAAGCAGTTTCACAAGCTCTTCACAGAAAAAATATCATCATGACCAATGATACAATCATTGTTCATGCTGCTGTCAAAAAAGTGCTGGATTTAGAAGCAGATGTTTGGCTGTTACCAGAAACATCTTTGAAAATTCTCACAACAATGGAAACAAATTTACGCACGGCTTGGAAACAAGAACAAGCCATTGGTCGTGAATTAAGTTTGTCGTGGTGGATTTCAAAACTAATGATTGCTGGTGTCCAGAAAGTGATTGCCATTACCCCAACACAAGACAGTATGGTTTGTGATGAAGAAATTTTATCGATTGGAAAAATCACCTTAAACTTCAAAGGACGTGCCCGCTAATGGTTGGTTCCCTCCTTCCCACAAACGCGACAGAATTTGAAAAGCGCCTTGCCGATGCTTGCGATTTTCATCAAGATATTGATGGTTCTGTTTTGGGGATTTCACGCGCAAAACTGATCACACGCCCTCCCCGTTTCTTGCCGTGGTTGATTGAAGAATACGGGCTTGGTGAACTGACACCTTATGTTCCAAATCTCTATGATTTGATTGATCAAGGGCTTCAATGGCAGAGGATACGTGGCTCCCTTGCGGCAATAGAGATGGGGCTTGAATGGCTAGGGATTTCGGCACGCTTTCAACCCGCCTGGACGGGGCGCGCATGGTGGAACTCCTTTCAACTTGATTTTGATCAGTTGCCTGAACGAACACAGCTTGAAGCCATTGAAGCGATTACAGATCTTTCCAAAAGTTTGCGCTCCGATTTTCGTCGTGGTGTTGCGGGGTATGATGTGCAAGCTGTTGAATGCAATATGTCACGCCTTGATGACAGCATGTTGGAGTATGAAAGCGGTGTTCGCTTAACAGCTGGGGGCACTTTGTTTTCCTTTGGGCGCACAACAGAGATCAATCACACGCTCACAAGAGAAGAAGGCAGGCTTATTGGTAATTGGATAGATGATGGGGATGAAGAGTTAAGCTGGGAACAAATCGATTATCCATGGGACATGGCAAATTTTCCGTGGTGTTCGGTCAAAAAACATGAACGCGATATACTCATGGCAGAGTGGTTTAGCAACCGCACGCTTTATCTCGTGTTAAGAGACAGCCAAAATAGCGTGATTGGGTATCGCAGATGCTATGCTGTAGCGCCTGTCGAACAGGCTTTGGATGGTGTGTACAACCATTGTGGCAACAGATTTAACCCTTCCCCAACCGGCACTCTGTTGTTTCTTGCAGCACGCACAGATTTTCACGATGTTGATGGCAAACAAGCAGCATTTGTTTCTATTCTCGTTCACGGCATTCCCAAACAAGATATCCCCCTTGGAAAGCTTTGGTGTGACGTCAATGAACTGAATGGTGGTGTAAAGATACTCAAAACGCCTGTCACTATTCCTTTGCGTGCCGATGTTCGCGAACAATTCAAGATTTTATTGAGGTTTTAATATGAAGCATGAAAGTGGTTTACCCT
>NZ_JBHIPG010000084.1:0-1069 GCF_042195905.1 Bartonella sp. AP331QHHD | reverse complement strand
AGGTGCTGGCTATGAAAATGGAAAATGGGTTGCACCCACATTCAAACTTAAAACTGTCAATGATGATGGTAGCACTGGTGATGAAAAGGTTTACAATAGTGTAGCGGAAGCACTTGCGGGTGTTGCAAGTTCTATCACGAATGTTCACAATGATGTGACCAATGTAGTCAGTGATAGCCTTGCCAAGCAGGATGAAAAGACAAAAGTTATCACTATTGGTAAAGAAGTAGAAGGTNTGTAGTCAGTGATAGCCTTGCCAAGCAGGATGAAAAGACAAAAGTTATCACTATTGGTAAAGAAGTAGAAGGTAGTGAAATCAACATAGCCAACAAGACTGGTTCGGATCGGACACTTTCAGGTGTTGGTGAAGCAACAAAGGATAATGAAGCTGTTAACAAAGGTCAGCTTGATAAAGGTTTGAAGGATCTTTCTACCAGCCTTCAGTCAGATGACTCGGCTGTTGTTCATTACGATAAAACAGGTGATGAAACTGATTATACGAGTGTGACTTTAGGCAAAGGTAAGGATAAGGCAGCTGTTGGTCTTCATAATGTTGCCGATGGTCAGATTGCCAAGGGTTCACATGATGCAATCACGGGTGGACAGATTAATAAAATAGGTGAGGATGTAGCTAAGTTTTTAGGTGGAGAAGCGTCCTTTAAAGATGGAGCTCTTACACAGCCAACGTATAAATTATCTTACATTGCTAAAGATGGAGTTGTAACAGAGAGTGACTTTCAAGGTGTTGGAACCGCTTTTTCAGGTCTTGATACAAATATCAAGAATGTGAATGCAAGGATTAAAGAGGTTTCTGAAGGAGTAGCACAGGATTCTTTGTTATGGAGCAAGGAAGCCGATGCCTTTGTAGCGCGTCATGAAAAGAGTAAAGAAGAAAAAGGCAAAGCTGTCAGGACACAAGAAAACAGTAGAATTACGTTTCTAGCAAATGGTGAGATTAGCGCTAAATCAACGGATGCTATCACGGGTAGTCAGCTTTTTGAAACGAATGATAAGGTTGTTACTTATTTAGGAGGCAATGCAGCTTTTAATAATGGTGTGTTTACTGGGC
>NZ_JBHIPG010000083.1:0-4965 GCF_042195905.1 Bartonella sp. AP331QHHD | reverse complement strand
ATTTCATTGGAATTTATAAGAATTGGCTTATCCATAATTTTTCCTCCCTAACGCCTCTTGGCGATTGTTTGTGCGTGGTTTATATAATTACTTATATAACTATAATTATAAAATAGCAAGTAAAAAATTATAAAAAGTTATATTTTTATAAAAAATATTATAATATCTTGCTGAATAAGAGGGGAGGATAATTAGCGATAAGTCCGAATCATCTTGCTGTAAGAACTTATTGGCAAAATAGCAAATATCTCTCCAACCCACACAATTTTAACATTCTTAATAGGTAAGGCATTCCAAGAAAGCAGATCTATTTCACCATTCATTCCCCTGCTAATCTGCTTTATATATCTTTTATTATCATGTGTTAAAATAACGGCTTCTTTGCCAAAAAAGGATTCTATTGTTTTAATTTGGCGCCGTCTTACGATAACCATATCTCCATCTTTATAGGCTGGTATCATAGAATCTCCTTTAACTTCAAAAGCAACCATATCATCAGGTAAAGCAAAAGGAATTTCTACTTGTTCAAGACCATCTTCAGGGATTTGTTCAAAACTTGGATCTATCTGTGTTCCTGCTCCAATATACCCCATAAGAGGAACAAAAGTTATTAAGTGATTGTCCCCTTTTAGTTCTTTATATAATTCTAAAATGGCATCTCGATTAGAGCCGCGTGGATCAGAATCTTTTAACCACTTAGACACTGAAGCTTGTGTTACGTTTAGCCGTTTGGCTACATCTTCTTGCGTTAAGTTAAATTCGGTCAAAATCTTTTTTAATGTGCTTATGATATTAGATTTATTACTCATACTTCTGCTTACCTTATTTTTTTATCATTGATAAAGATAAATTTCATTGACTTTATATAACTATAATTATATGAATAAAATAAGGCAGAGCTGTAATTGGAGCTTGTAAATGGATCAACGAGAAGATTTTAAGAATTTGACTAAGTCAATACGGGGCAAATTTAATTGGACTCAATCAGAAATGGCGAAAATGCTTGGTGTAACTCAAGCAGCTGTTTGCAAGTGGGAAAAAAGAGGATCTATCTCCGTAATAAATTATCTCAAGCTGCAAAAGTTGAAGGATAGTTCTAGCTCTAGTTCTGCTTTTATTGCTGCTCCTACAGATAGTAACGAACAGCAACAGCAGCCTTCACACTCTTAAAGAAGAAAGATCATGAGAAACGGAATATTGAAGAAACTCTACACACGGATTTGTAGATTAATAGGTTGTAATACGAAAATTGAGAATGGAGATAAGTTTGTGAAAGAATTTATACAAATACCGAATCGTGATTGTAGCGTAGAAGATCTTGTGAAACGACACGAAACTCACACAACAATTCTTAAAAAACGAGAAGAATGGCATAAGTCAAAATTTGATAGTTGGATGAGATGGCATGAAGCCACTCTTGCAGAGCGAGATAAGTCAATTGAACAACAGCAAGTAGTACTTGAAAACCTATCCTCTTTAATTAAGCAAAAAAATGAAACGCTATACAGCCAAAGGCTAAAGTTAGCTTCACAGATGAAAGTTATTGATGAATTAAACAATAAAATCACTGAGTTAATCAACAAAAAAGAAGAACCGAGATTGATCGATTTTATTTTTGCAGGAGAAGTTTTTTAACTTGCGTCATTTGAGCCAAAAATGAGGATTGTTAATTAACAATGAATCATTGCGAGGTTCCTTTTTCAAAAACATTTTTGCAAGACAGGCAATCACAACGCGCCCTGTCACAACAGCAGCATTTAGACTCTTAAAAAGAAAGATCAGAGATGATAGATGTCCCGCATATCACTATAAGTAAAGTCAAGTTGATTAATCTTGTTAATAAGATTGGACGTGAAGACATATATTATGGTGTTCGCTCGCCTAATCAGACATGTGAAAGTTGCATAGATCCCTCATCAACAGGTTATCTTGTCTATATACTGCAAAATATTTTTGCGCGTGATGATAGAAATTATTTTCCGTTATTGCCATACGATGATTTTAATCAATGGTTTTCATCTGCCTTTACGCAAGCTTTTACAACTTGGTTTGATAATTATTTTTCTCAAGATTTGTCATCTTTTCATCGCCTAAATGAGCTACTTTTGTTTACAGCTTTAGTCGAAAGTAATCTTGGCTTCTTAAGGGATGACCTCATCAAAAAAAGAGAAGAAGAAATCAAATTAATAAATGATGCGTGTAGTGTGCGTCTGAATTGAGTTAATCCAATTTTTTAAAACTTATAACTACGCGCTCTGTCATAGCACACATATAAATACTTAGAGCTTTAAAGGGGGGATTATGATCACTAACGCACAAACCATTTTATGTCTTGATCTAGGGACCAAGACAGGCTGGGCGATATGCGGTGCGGATGGTCACATCATCAGTGGTGTCATGAATTTCCACCCCCGATATTTTGAAGTCGGTGGAATGCATTATTTACGCTTTAAGAGATGTCTATCAGAAATAAAACAGACAGTAGGCAGCATTGACGCGATGTATTTTGAAGAAGTGAGGCGTCATAATAGTACTGATGCAGCGCATATTTACGGTGACTTGTTATCAACCTTAACGACGTGGTGTGAACATCATCAGATACCGTATGAAGGCATTCCTGTTGGCACAATTAAGAAAGCAACAACAGGAAAAGGAAACGCATCAAAAGTAAAAATGATTAAGGCAATATGTTCCAAAGGACATACGCCTAAAGACGACAACGAAGCAGATGCTTTAGCAATTTTATATTTAATAAAAGAAGGAGGCGCGCATGTCTAATGGTATGCCATGGATAAGATTCCATTTGTATGACTGGATAAGTGGTACAGATGGAATGACGTTAGAGCAAAGGGGCGCTTATATGACGCTTCTCGTTCGCATGTACGATAAAAAAGCACCAATTAAAGAAGATTTTGAAACGCTTGCACGTGTTTGCAATTGTTCACAAAAAAAGTTTGCGACTATTGTCGAATATCTCATGAGAAATAATAAACTTGTTGAGACAGATAATGGATTGTGGAATACGCGCGTTGAAGAAGAACTCAATAACCTCAGTGAAGAGCTAGATAATTTTACCTTTAATAATAATGAAGAAAAGGAGGTAAAATATGTCAACTAAATTGGCTTGGACGAGACTTAATACAGACCAGTGGCTATTTAAACTCTCTGATTTACCACCTATGGAAGTCAATGTTTATGTGAAGTTGCGGATAAGAATGTTACACACGCGTGAGCCTCTTTTGAATGATGCACGAATATTATCTCATTTTACTTGTTGTTCAGTAAAAAGATTTGAAAAGGCGTTAAATTATTTATTTAGATCTGGACACATCATTTATTTAGAAGATGGACGCTTGTGGAGTTTAGATGTTGAAGAAGAACTCAATAACTCAAATGAAAATTTAAATAAGTTTTCAGAGAGAGCAAAGAAAGCAGCGCAGGCAAAATGGGCAAAACATCATAAAGCAAAAACAATGAGTGATGATCAAGATGCTAAAAATGCTAAGCATGATGCTAACGGTATGCTTAAGGATGCTAAGCATGATGCTTGTGGGGATTTTAGCAATGCACAAGAAATGCTTAATGATGCCATTAACAATAACAATAACATATATAATAAAAAAACTAAAACTATCGTTTTAGCAAAAAAAGAAATTGGTTCTGAAAGTTTAGCAACAATCGATTTGGTTGACGAACCAACAGAGGTTGCTGCTGTTGAGAGCACATCAGAGCAAATCACAACGGGTGTAGAANATTTGGTTGACGAACCAACAGAGGTTGCTGCTGTTGAGAGCACATCAGAGCAAATCACAACGGGTGTAGAAAACCAACCTCCCATTCACGAGCAAGAGAACGTTCCCAAAAAAGCAAAACGAGCGCAAGCTAATCGCGGTTGTCGATTGCCTGCGGATTTCAAACCTAATTTGCAATACGCAATCGATCAAGGATTAACCCATGATGAGGCGCTGTTAGAAACCGAACGGTTCACAAATTACTGGATAGCAAACCCAGGTAAAAATGCAAACAAACGAGATTGGCAAAGGACTTGGTACAATTGGGTCACAAGCCCTATCGGAACGCTAGCAAAGAAAAAAGCAAGATTAGAACAGGAAAAACGGTTAGGTGGTTATCATGGAAAATTCACTCAGAAAACTTTCACAGAACAGCTTGCAGAAGGCTTCAACGAACTCAGAGATCATCTCTCATCTGGAGAAGATTATGGAAATGATCAGTCCGGGGTATCCATTGACGCTGAAAGCTGGGAATACATTGACGAAACAGGAGGAAGAGCAAACCTTAGATGCTTGCAATCTTCTACAAGCGTTGCTCTCTGTGAAAGCTTCAGTTAAGCAAATTGAGCAAGCTTCTTTCCTACTCTCAAGCATGAGAGTCCCTGCGAACACAGATTCCAAAGCCGTTGTTCTATCCTATAGCATGATGCTGGAACGGATTTCAGCATATGCTTTGAAAAAAGGCGTCGAAGATATCGTAACTGGTCAAGCAATTGGGATATCAAAAACATTTATGCCAACTTGTGGAGAGCTTTTAACTTATTGCCAGACACTAGAAAATACCCTTCTTTCAAAAGCCGAAACTGTACGTAGAGCAATTGAAAACACATGTGAGAAAACACTCAAAGAAAAAACAGCGAAAGAGCATTTTAGACCACTAACGCTTGTTCACAAGCAAGAGCTTGAAGAAACTTTAAATGGCATTGGTGGGATAATGAAACGCTTTGGTCCACAGCAAACTAGTGAAAAGTGCTGATCGTTTTACGATTAGACATGCATTTAAATCGACAAAAAGGTACCATACAAAGCGATTTAAAGATTTTACGATGAAAACCATATCCGCAATATAAAACGCTCTGTACGGTCAAATTTTAGGTAAATAGACCAATTGGTAAAATTATGGACTAAAAACATGAGAATATTAAAAGACCTGTTCTTAAAAAAGCGTAAACAA
>NZ_JBHIPG010000082.1:0-198109 GCF_042195905.1 Bartonella sp. AP331QHHD | reverse complement strand
TGGAGAGGAAATCGAGATTATCGGTATTCGTCCAACGTCTAAGACGACGGTTACAGGCGTTGAAATGTTCCGCAAGCTTTTAGATCAAGGTCAAGCGGGTGATAATATAGGAGCTCTGCTTCGTGGTGTTGACCGTGAAGGGATTGAGCGTGGTCAAGTGTTGGCGAAGCCAGGATCTGTTACGCCTCATACACGTTTTAAAGCAGAAGCTTACATTTTGACAAAAGATGAAGGTGGACGTCATACACCATTTTTCACGAATTATCGTCCTCAGTTTTACTTCCGTACGACGGATGTTACAGGTATTGTTACGCTTCCAGAAGGAACGGAAATGGTTATGCCAGGTGACAATGTTGCGATGGATGTTTCGTTGATCGTTCCGATAGCGATGGAAGAGAAGCTTCGTTTTGCTATTCGTGAAGGTGGTCGTACTGTTGGTGCCGGTATCGTCTCTAAGATCATTGAATAAATAATGCTTGTTGAGTGCTTTGATTATTGAAGGCACTTTGTATAACAGGGAAATAAAGAGCATGAACAGTCAGAATATTCGCATTCGCTTGAAAGCGTTTGATCATAGAATTCTTGATACGTCGACGCGTGAGATCGTATCGACTGCTAAACGTACCGGTGCAAATGTCCGTGGTCCCATTCCGCTTCCGACGCGGATTGAGAAGTTTACGGTCAATCGTGGACCGCATATCGATAAGAAAAGTCGTGAGCAGTTTGAGATGCGAACACATAAGCGTCTTCTTGACATTGTTGATCCAACGCCGCAAACAGTGGATGCGCTTATGAAGCTCGATCTTTCTGCTGGTGTGGATGTAGAAATTAAGCTCTGAGGTTTGAGGACAGAAGGAACAGACCCGATGCGTTCAGGTGTAATAGCACAGAAGCTGGGCATGGCCCGTATTTATAATGATGCTGGTGAGCATGTGCCGGTGACGGTACTTCGTTTGGAGAATTGTCAAGTCGTTGCTCAGCGTACAGTTGAAAAGAATGGTTATACTGCTGTTCAATTAGGTGTAGGCTTTGCTAAGGTTAAGAATACTTCACAAGCTCTTCGTGGACATTTTGCTAAGGCTTCTGTTGAGCCTAAAGCCAAAATAGCAGAGTTTCGTGTGAGTCCCGACAATCTTCTTGATGTTGGTACTGAGATTACAGTGGAACATTTTGTTCCAGGACAAAGAGTTGATGTGACTGGTACCAGTATTGGTAAGGGGTTTGCTGGTGTTATGAAACGACATAACTTTGGTGGACATCGTGCTTCTCATGGTAATTCGATTACACATCGTGCTCATGGTTCTACAGGGCAGTGCCAAGATCCTGGTAAAGTTTTTAAAGGTAAAAAAATGGCTGGCCATATGGGGCAAGTGCGTGTAACAACACAGAATATTGAAGTTATTTCCACTGATAGTGAGCGTGGTTTAATTTTAGTGCGTGGTGCTGTTTCTGGTTCTAAAGGTTCTTGGATTTTGATACGGGATGCTGTGAAGAAGCGTCTTCCTGATAATGCTCCAAAGCCTGCTGGTATTCGCCGTCTTGTGAAGGAGAAAGCGGAAATGGTTACTCCGGTGACGGAAACCTCTGAGGTTGAGGGAGCCTAATAATGGATCTTGTAATTAAAACTCTTGATGGTAATGAAGCTGGCAAATTAAAGGTTTCTGAAGCTATTTTTGATCTTGTTCCGCGTGAGGATATTTTGCAACGTGTTGTTCGTTGGCAGCTTGCACGTCGTCAGCAGGGAAGTCATCAATCCCAAGGTCGTTCTGATGTGTCGCGAACAGGGGCAAAAATGTTTAAACAGAAAGGAACTGGGCGTGCTCGACATTCATCTGCACGTGCACCGCAGTTTAGGGGTGGGGGTAAGGCACATGGACCGGTGGTTCGTAGCCATGCGCATGATCTTCCTAAAAAGATTCGTGCTCTTGGGTTACGTCTTGCTTTATCTGCAAAATTAAAAGCAAAAGATTTAATTATTGTGGATGAGTTGACTGTTAAGGATGCTAAAACGAAAATGCTTGTTTCTCATTTTTCTAAGCTTGGATTTAATAACGCTCTCTTGATTGATGGTAAAGAGATTGATATTAACTTTCTTCGTGCAGCCTCTAATATCCCTAATATTGACATTTTGCCTATTCAGGGAATTAATGTTTATGATATTTTGCGTCGCAGCAAACTTGTTTTATCAAAAGCAGCTGTTGAGGCTCTTGAGGAGCGTTTTAAATGACAGATCTTCGCCATTATGATATAATTATTAGTCCAGTTATTACTGAAAAGGCGACTATGATTTCTGAATATAATCAAGTTGCTTTTAATGTCGCGCCGAAAGCGACGAAGCCTGAGATTAAGGCTGCTATTGAAGCGCTTTTTAGCGTAAAAGTTAAAGCAGTTAACACGATAGTCCGTAAGGGTAAAGTGAAGCGTTTCAAAGGTATAGTTGGTCGGCAGAGTGATGTCAAAAAAGCGATCGTAACTCTGGCCAGTGGTCAGACTATCGACGTTTCGACAGGTCTTTAAGAGGCTCGGAGATAGGAATAATGGCACTTAAGCAGTTTAATCCAACGACACCTGGGCAGCGTCAGCTTGTTATTGTGGAACGTTCTTGTCTTTATAAGGGAAAACCTGTAAAGATGTTAACTGAAGGTTTGTCTTCAAAGGGTGGACGTAATAATCGCGGTCGTGTTACTGCTCGTTTTCAGGGTGGTGGACATAAACGTAGTTATCGGTTTGTCGACTTTAAGCGTCTTAAACGTGATGTTTCAGCAAAGGTTGAGCGTTTAGAATACGATCCTAATCGTACCGCTTTTATTGCTTTAATCCGCTATGAGGATGGGCAATTGAGTTATATTCTTGCACCACAGCGTCTTGGTGTTGGTGATTCTGTTATGGCTGGTTTAAATGTGGATGTTAAACCAGGTAATGCTATGCCTCTTGCTAATATGCCTGTAGGTACAATTATTCATAATGTTGAGATGAAGCCAGGGAAAGGCGGACAGATTGCACGTTCAGCAGGTGCTTATGCGCAGTTGGTTGGACGAGATCATGGTATGGCTATTCTTCGTTTAAATTCTGGTGAGCAGCGTTTGGTTCCGAGTAGCTGTTTTGCAACTGTTGGCGCTGTTTCAAATCCTGATCATGGGAATATTAATGATGGTAAGGCGGGGCGGTCACGTTGGCGTGGTAAACGTCCACATGTTCGTGGTGTTGCTATGAACCCCGTTGATCATCCACACGGTGGTGGTGAAGGTCGTACATCGGGGGGGCGCCATCCAGTTTCTCCCTGGGGTAAACCTACGAAAGGTAAGCGTACGCGCTCCAATAAAGCCACTGATAAATTTATTATGCGTACGCGTCATCAACGCAAGAAATGAGAAAGGTAGTCTGAGGTGGTTCGTTCAGTGTGGAAAGGTCCGTTTGTTGACGGCTATCTTCTTGGTAAAGCAGAGAAGGTACGTGCAAGTGGGCGCAACGAAGTTATAAAAATATGGAGTCGTCGCTCTACTATTTTACCGCAATTTGTTGGTTTAACTTTTGGTGTTTACAACGGTAATAAGCATATTCCTGTTTCTGTTTCTGAAGAGATGGTTGGGCATAAGTTTGGTGAGTTCGCTCCTACCCGGACTTATTATGGTCATGGTGCCGATAAGAAAGCGAAGAGGAAGTAGGAATGGGAAAAGCTAAAGTTTCGCGCCAGCTTAAAGATAATGAAGCAAGAGCTGTCACGCGGACAATTCGTGTTAGTCCGCAGAAGCTTAATTTAGTTGCTGCAATGATTCGTGGTAAAAGAGTTAATGTAGCGCTCGCTGATTTGATGTTTTCACGCAAGCGAATTGCTGCTACTGTGAAAAAAACGCTTGAATCAGCAATTGCAAATGCAGAAAATAACCACGATCTTGATATTGATTCGCTTGTTGTGGCGGAAGCTTATGTTGGTAAGTCGATAGTGATGAAGCGCTTTCATGTTCGTGGTCGAGGGCGTGCTAGTAGAATTGAACGTCCATTTTCGCATCTTACTGTTATTGTTCGTGAAGTTACCGAAAAAGTGGAGGCCGCGTAATGGGGCAGAAGATCAATCCAATAGGACTTCGTCTTGGTGTTAATCGGACTTGGGACTCTCGTTGGTATGCTGATAGTGGTGAATATGGGCGCCTTCTTCACGAAGATTTGAAAATTCGTTCATATGTGCTTGAGGAACTTAAACAGGCGGCTATTTCTAAGGTTGTTATTGAGCGTCCTCATAAAAAGTGTCGTATTACAATTCATTCTGCACGTCCTGGTTTGATTATTGGTAAAAAGGGTGCTGATATCGAAAAGCTTCGTCGTAAACTCTCAGAAATGACGGATGCTGAAACTTCATTGAATATTGTGGAGATTCGTAAACCGGAGATTGATGCGACAATTATTGCGCAATCAATTGCTCAACAGTTAGAGCGTCGTGTTGCTTTTCGTCGTGCAATGAAGCGTGCTGTTCAGTCTGCTATGCGTCTTGGTGCGGAAGGTATTCGTATCAATTGTTCTGGCCGTCTTGGTGGTGCTGAAATTGCTCGTATGGAATGGTATCGTGAAGGTCGTGTTCCACTTCATACCTTGCGTTCTGATGTTGATTACGGTACAGCAGAAGCTAAGACCGCTTATGGTATTTGTGGTATTAAAGTTTGGGTCTTTAAGGGTGAGATTCTTGAGCATGATCCGATGGCTTCAGAACGTCGTGCTACGGAAGCTGATCAATCTGGTTCTTCATCGAATCGTCGCCGCGAAAATGCTTAGTTTTTGAGATTGAACTAAAATTTGGAGTAGAGAACAATGTTGCAGCCAAAGCGCACAAAGTTCCGTAAACAGTTCAAAGGCCGTATTCACGGTTTTGCGAAGGGTGGTACGGATTTGAATTTCGGTGCCTACGGTTTGAAGGCTGTTGAGCCGGAGCGGGTTACTGCTCGTCAAATTGAAGCGGCGCGTCGTGCGATTACACGTTATATGAAGCGTTCTGGTCGTGTGTGGATTCGCATTTTTCCAGATCTTCCGGTTACATCTAAACCGACTGAAGTTCGTATGGGTAAAGGTAAGGGAAGTGTTGATTATTGGGCTGCACGTGTTGCTCCTGGGCGCGTCATGTTTGAGCTTGATGGAGTTCCGGAGGATGTTGCACGTGAAGCACTAAGATTGGGTGCTGCAAAGTTGCCTATAAAAACGCGTTTCATCCAGCGTATTGCTGAATAATGAGGTTATAAGCGATGAGAGCCACAGAATTACGGGCGCAAACGCTCGACCAAATGAAAGATGAATTGGCTAAGTTAAAGAAAGAGCAATTTAATTTGCGTTTTCAAAAAGCAACAGGTCAATTAGAAAAGACTGCGCGCGTTAGACAAGTTCGTCGTGATATTGCGCGTATTAAAACTTTTCTTCGTCAAAAGATAAGTGAAAGTAAGGTTTAAGGAAATAAGAGATGCCTAAACGCGTTTTGCAGGGTGTTGTTATTAGCGACAAAAGTGATAAGACTGTTGTTGTCAAAGTTGAACGCCGTTATTCTCATCCGCTTCTTAAGAAGACTGTTCGGCAGTCTAAAAATTATAAAGCGCATGACGAAAACAACCAATTCAAGATTGGGGATCAAGTTTCTATTCAGGAATCTAGACCAATTTCGAAAGATAAATGTTGGATTGTTGTAAAAGACAATGTAGCGTAATGAGTTAAGCTTATTGTTTTAGAATTTAACAGTGTGGTTATCATTGATAAATTTGAAGGCGATAACTTTATCGTTATTTGGCAGGCAAATCCGAGTGTGTAAAAGATTCAATCGGATATATGTGTTAAGAGAAGGTGGCCAGTCATGATTCAGATGCAAACAAACCTCGACGTTGCTGATAATTCTGGAGCGCGTCGTGTCATGTGCATCAAAGTGTTAGGCGGTTCAAAGCGGAAATATGCTTCGGTCGGTGACATTATTGTTGTTTCGGTTAAGGATGCAATTCCTCGTGGCCGTGTTAAAAAAGGTGATGTTATGAAAGCTGTTGTGGTTCGTACTGCTAAGGATATTCGTCGCGCAGATGGTAGTGTCATTCGTTTTGATAGTAATGCTGCGGTTTTAGTAGATAATAAAAAAGAGCCGATCGGTACTCGTATCTTTGGACCTGTTCCCCGTGAATTGCGTGGTAGGAATCATATGAAGATCATCTCGCTTGCTCCTGAAGTTCTGTAAGGAGTAAATGTTATGCAGAAGATTCGAAAAGGTGATAAAGTTGTTGTTTTGTCCGGTAAGGATAAAGGATGTAGTGGTGAAGTAATTAAGGTTAGTCCAAAAGAGAATAAGGCTTTTGTTCGTGGGATTAATATGATTAAACGTCATCAACGTCAAACGCAGAAGCAAGAAGCTGGAATTATTTCTAAAGAAGCTCCGATTCATCTGTCTAATTTGGCGATTGCTGATCCTAAAGATGGTAAGCCTACACGTGTAGGCTTTCGTATGAATGCAGATGGTAATAAAGTTCGTTTTGCCAAGCGTTCGGGAGAGTTGATTAATGGCTGAGGAAAGACAAATACCGCGTATGAAAGCGCATTATTTTGAAGTGATTCGTAAAGTGCTTCAAGAGAAGTTTAATTACAGAAATGCGATGCAAATTCCGCGGATTGATAAAGTTGTAATAAATATGGGGATAGGTGAAGCAACTGCTGATTCGAAGAAGCCTTCCCTTGCCGCTGAGGATTTAGGGCTAATAACGGGTCAGAAGGCTGTTGTTACGCGTGCGCGTAATTCTATTGCGACCTTTAAGGTTCGTGAAGGAATGCCTCTTGGGGCTAAAGTTACATTGCGTAAAGATCGTATGTTTGAGTTTTTAGATCGTCTTGTGACGATTGCTCTTCCGCGGGTTCGTGACTTTCGTGGTTTAAATCCAAAGAGTTTTGATGGTCGTGGCAATTTTGCTATGGGTATTAAAGAACACATTGTGTTTCCAGAAATCAACTATGATAAAGTTGATCAAATTTGGGGCATGGATATTATCGTTTGTACGACAGCAAAAACGGATGATGAAGCTCGTGAGTTATTGCGTGCTTTTAATTTTCCTTTTCGTTCGTAACGGCAAACGTAGTGAGGTGAAATTATGGCCAAAGTAAGTGCCGTTGAAAAAAATAAGCGTCGTGAGGTGATGGTAAAGTGCTATGCTGCCCGTCGTGCACGTTTGAAAGCAATAGTTATGGATCAGAAGGTTTCTCTTGAGGAACGTTTTAAAGCTTCTGTTCAGTTGGCAGAGTTGCCGCGTAATTCTTCGAAAGTTCGTATTCGTAATCGCTGTGAGGTTTCAGGTCGTCCGCGGGCTTATTATCGTAAATTAAAAATGTCGCGAATTGCGTTGCGTGAGCTTGGCTCTATTGGCTATATTCCTGGTATTGTAAAGTCTAGTTGGTAAGAGGAGATTATTTAATGTCTATGTCAGATCCTCTTGGTGATATGTTAACACGTATTCGTAATGCACTTGGTCGTAAAAAAGGTAAAGTAGTTACTCCAGATTCGAAGCTTCGTGCGCACGTTCTTGATGTTCTTCAGTCGGAGGGTTATATTCGCGGATATAATCGAATTGATTTAGGTGATGGGAAAGCTGAGATTGAAATCGAATTGAAGTATTTTGAAGGGCTGGCTGCTATTCGTGAGATTTCACGTGTATCAAAGCCAGGGCGTCGTGTGTATGTTTCTGCTAAGTCACTTCCTCAGGTGGCAAATGGCCTTGGTATTTCGATTTTATCGACTCCTAAAGGTGTCATGGCAGATCATAAGGCGCGTGAACAGAATGTTGGTGGAGAACTCCTTTGTCGTGTTTTCTAAGTTATGTCAAGAAAACGGAAGAAAAAGTAGGTTAGAACAATGTCTCGTATTGGAAAGAAACCCATTTCAATTCCTTCTGGAGTTACTGCTACTGTTGAAGGTCAGCTGGTTAAGGCAAAAGGTCCAAAAGGTGAGCTGAGTTACGTCGTCAATGATGAAGTCTTAGTCAAACTTGAGGAAAATATCATATCAGTTATGCCGCGGGATCAGTCAAAAGATGCGCGTTCTAAATGGGGTATGTCGCGCTCAATGATTGAGAACATTTTTTGTGGTGTGAAAGATGGTTTTGAAAAGAGGTTGGAGATTAATGGGGTTGGTTATCGTGCTGCTTTGCAGGGTAAGGATGTTCAACTATCTCTGGGCTTTTCGCATGATGTGGTTTATAAAGTTCCGTCGGGTGTTACTGTGACTGTTCCTAAGCCAACGGAAATTGTTGTTTCTGGAATTGATAAACAGCAAGTTGGACAAGTTGCAGCGGAGATTCGTGAGTATCGTAGGCCTGAGCCTTATAAAGGTAAAGGTGTTAAGCATGCAGATGAACGTATCTTCCGTAAAGAAGGTAAAAAGAAATAAGGATTTTGTATTATGGTTTCATCTAAGGACATTATCCAACGTCGTGCAAGGCGTGTTCGTCGTAGAATTAAAATGGTTTCTCATGATCGTCCTCGGCTTAGTGTTTATCGTTCAAATCAGAACATTTATGCTCAAGTTATCGATGATTTGCGGGGATGTACACTTGTTTCAGCCTCTACTCTTGAAAGTGATTTGAAAAAATCGTTAAAGAGTGGTGCTGATAAAAAGGCGGCCTTTGCTGTTGGTAAGTTAATTGCTGAGCGTGCGAAGAAAGCGGGTGTTAATGAGGTGGTTTTTGATCGTGGAGCGTATGTGTACCATGGTCGCGTCAAAGCTTTAGCTGAAGCTGCTCGTGAAGGTGGTTTGAATTTCTAAAATTTCTTATTTATGAATGAGTAAGGAGAGTTTAGAGTATTTCGTTTAAGTTCTTCCAGTTTGATGAGGGACTTTGTTATCGTGCTTCCGGAAAAGAAAAAGGAATGAGGAATGGCACAAAAAGAACGTGGTGAGAGAGAAGAACGCGATAATGAATTTGTCGATAGGCTCGTTCATATCAATCGTGTTGCTAAAGTTGTAAAGGGTGGTCGGCGTTTTGGTTTTGCTGCTCTTGTTGTCGTTGGAGATCAAAAAGGGCGTGTGGGTTTTGGACATGGTAAAGCCCGTGAAGTTCCAGAAGCCGTTCGTAAAGCAACGGAATCTGCGAAACGTGGGATGATTTATGTTCCGCTTCGGTCTGGGCGTACATTGCATCATGATCTTGAAGGTCGTCACGGAGCTGGGCGTGTTTTGCTACGTTCGGCTTCTGCTGGTACTGGTATTATTGCTGGGGGACCGATGCGTGCTATTTTTGAAGCTCTTGGTATGCAGGATGTCGTTGCAAAATCACTAGGGTCGTCGAATCCTTATAACATGGTTCGTGCAACATTTGATGCATTGAAACATCAAATGCATCCTAGAGATATTGCTGCTCAACGTGGTATAAAGTATTCGACTTTGCAGGCGCGTCGTCGCCATTTAGTCGACCTAGAAGGGTAGTTTCTGAGATTATCAGAAAAGGAATTAGGAAATGGTTCAGAAAAAATCTCAGAGTGGTAAAACTGTGACGGTGGAACAAATTGGAAGCCCTATTCGAAACTCACAGATTCAGCGTGCAACCTTAAAGGGGCTTGGACTAAATAAAATGCGTCGTCGGCGCGTTTTAGATGATACACTTTGTGTGCGGGGTATGATTGCTCGGGTTCGGCATCTTGTTCGCGTTATAGATGAAGGTTAAGGGTTGCGGGAGTATTAGATATGAAACTCAATGAACTGCGTGATTGCGAAGGCGCAACAAAAAATCGTAAGCGTGTTGGGCGTGGTATTGGTTCCGGTACGGGTAAGACTGGTGGACGTGGTGTAAAAGGGCAAAAGTCACGTTCTGGTGTTTCCCTTAATGGTTTTGAAGGTGGGCAAATGCCTATCTATCGTCGTTTGCCAAAACGTGGATTTAGGAATTTCTTTGCTAAAACCTACAATGAAGTTTCACTGGGACGTATTCAGTTGGCAGTTGATGCAGGTAAGTTGAATATTGAAAAGCCTGTTGATATGGTTTCTTTGAAAGAGGCTGGTATTATTCGTCGTGAAAAAGATGGGGTTCGTCTTCTTTCTGATGGTGATTTGAAGGCTAAGATTACCTTTCATGTTTCTGGTGCTTCACAAGCTGCTCGTGTTAAGATTGAAAAAGTGGGTGGCCAGGTTATTCTTCCTGATATTGCTCGATAATTTTTTGATATGAATAGAGACCTAAAGAAGAATAATATCTGTTTTGTGGGATCTTTTGTGGAGAATTGTTTAAGTTCTGCATTTGTTTGTGTATGCATATATGAATTTTAGGATTATACTTCTGTGATTTGAAGAACTGGAGTGTAAAGTGGAGACGTTTTATGGCATCAGCAGCAGAGCAATTTGCTTCCAATATAAATTTCGGCACCTTTTCGCGTGCAACTGAATTAAAGAAACGCATCTGGTTTACTCTGTTGGCGCTTCTTGTATATCGTTTTGGCACTTACATCTCTCTTCCAGGTATCAATATCGATGCTTTGCGGCAAACATTTGAACATCACGCGTCGGGTGTATTAGGACTCTTTAATATGTTTGCTGGAGGTGCCGTTGGGCGTATGGCTATTTTTGCGCTGGGTATCATGCCTTATATATCGGCATCTATTATTGTGCAATTGTTAACATCTATTATTCCTTCTTTGGAAACTCTTAAAAAAGAAGGGGATTTAGGTCGTAAGATTATCAATCAATATACGCGTTATGTAACAGTCGTATTGGCAATTCTACAAGCTTTTGGTATTGCGGTTGCGCTTGAAAGCGGTATAGGGTCGGGGCTTCAAATTGTTTTAGAACCAGGTCTTATGTTTCGTATTTCTTCTGTTATTACGCTTGTTGGCGGAACGATGTTTCTTATGTGGCTTGGCGAGCAAATTACGTCACGTGGTATTGGTAATGGGGTTTCTCTTATCATTTTTACAGGGATTGTAGCCAACTTTCCTTCTACTTTTGCTCAGCTTTTGACAGCTCATAGTCAGGCTGATTTATCAACTTTTCTTTTAATAGGAATCGTTCTTATTGCTGTTTTGGTTATTGGGCTTATTGTTTTTATAGAGCGTGCGCAACGGCGAATTCTTATCCAATACCCGAAACGTCAGGTCGGTAATCAAATGTTTCAAGGAGATATGTCGCATCTTCCTTTAAAGTTGAATACTGCTGGTGTTATTCCACCTATTTTTGCTTCATCTTTATTATTATTACCTGCCACTATTAATAATTTTTCTGATAAAATGCCACAATGGGTTCAGGAGATTTCTTATGCTCTTGGTCATGGACAGCCACTTTATATGATTGTTTATGCATTTTTAATGGCGTTTTTTTGCTTTTTTTATACAGCTATTGTGTTTAATCCAAGTGATACTGCAGATCAGTTGAAAAAACATTCTGGTTTTATTCCAGGGATTCGTCCAGGTGAGCGTACAGCTGAATATATTGATTACGTTTTGACGCGTATTACTGTTGTGGGCGCTATTTATATTATCTTGGTTTGTTTGTTACCTGAATTTATGATATCTGCATTACAGGTTCCTTTTTATCTTGGGGGAACATCCTTGTTGATTGTTGTTACTGTTACACTTGATACGGTTGCTCAAATTCAGGGGCATCTTGTTGCCCACCAATATGAAGGGTTGATAAAAAAATCAAAACTTCGTGGAGGTAGAAGGAATTGATGAGAGTTATTCTTTTAGGTCCTCCTGGAGCGGGAAAAGGGACGCAAGCAAAAATGTTGACTGAGGAATATAACATTCCTCATTTATCAACAGGGGATATGTTGCGTGAGGTGATTGCCAAAGAAACGGAGATTGGTAAAAAAGCTAAAGCTATTATAAGTTCTGGTGCTTTGGTACCTGATAGTATTGTTAATCAAATCGTATCAGATCGGATTGATGAAGCTGATTGTGTAAACGGTTTTGTTTTGGATGGATATCCGCGAACTGTGGGGCAAGCAGAAGCGTTGCAACAGATACTGGATTCAAAAAATATGCGGCTTAATGCTGTTATTGAATTGTGTGTTGATGAAGACGTGTTGATTGAACGTATGAAGAAGCGCGTTGAGGAAACAATAGCGACTGGTGGACAGGTTCGTTTAGATGACAATCCTGTTGCTTTTGCAAAAAGATTAGTAGAATATCGTGAAAAAACAGCTCCCTTATCAAAATTTTATTCAGAGAGGGGAATGTTGAAGGTTATTGATGGAATGATTGGTGTTTCTGAAGTGACACGTATGATTAGAGGTTTTTTTTCATGAGATTTTTTTTTTAGAAATAAATGAAAAGAGTTGACTTTTGAGATGAAATCTATCAGAAGTGAATTTAATTTATTTTAGTGAAATAATAGGATTCGGAAGAATTTTTTTCTGAGTCTATTTTTTTCTGTAAGGTATATCAGGTATTTTATAACAATTTGTCAAAATAACTAAGGAGAGTAGGCGTGGCTCGTATTGCTGGCGTCAATATCCCGACAAATAAGCGTGTAATTATTGCGCTTCAATATATCCACGGGATTGGACCAAAATTTGCTCAAGAAATTATTGAAAGAGTTGGCATTCCTTTGGGGCGTCGTGTGCATGAGCTTTCAGATGCTGAGGTGCTGCAGATTCGTGAGGCAATAGATCAGGGGTATCAAGTTGAAGGTGATCTTCGTCGTGAGGTTGCTATGAATGTTAAGCGTTTGATGGATCTTGGTTGTTATCGAGGATTGCGTCATCGCCGGTCTTTGCCTGTCCGAGGACAGCGTACACATACGAATGCCCGTACACGTAAAGGTCCGGCTAAGGCAATCGCCGGTAAGAAGAAATAAGGGCCTTTGTGGAAGGTTTTTTATATATTCTTTTTCTTGTTTGATTTTTTTGACAAGGAAAAAAGGTGGAGCTGCTGATGTTACGGCAGTGATGAGATCGTTGAAAGGGAAATTATGGCCAAGGAAGCCACACGTGTTCGTCGTCGCGAACGTAAAAATATTTCATCGGGTGTTGTGCATATTAATTCAACATTTAATAACACAATGATTACTATTACTGATGCTCAGGGTAATGCAATTGCTTGGTCATCTGCGGGAGCTCAGGGGTTTAAAGGTGCGCGTAAATCGACACCTTTTGCTGCTCAAGTTGCTGCGGAGGATTGTGCAAGAAAAGCGCAAGAGCATGGTATGCGTTCTTTGGAAGTTGAAGTTTGTGGACCTGGATCAGGGCGTGAATCTGCTTTACGTGCATTGCAATCTGTTGGTTTTGTCATTACTTCTATTCGCGATGTAACACCAATTCCTCATAATGGATGTCGTCCGCGGAAAAGGCGGCGTGTTTAATTGGGTGTTGTTTTTTGTTGTCGGAGATTTCTCTGATGTTCACATTGGTCGTTACGATTGAATGGTAACGGAACTAAAGAACGGGAATAAAAATATGATCCAGAAAAACTGGCAGGAACTTATTAAACCCAATAAGGTTGAATCATGTGCACATGATAATCCAAATATTATAAGTGTGATTGCTGAACCTCTTGAGCGTGGTTTTGGTTTAACGTTAGGAAATGCGCTTCGTCGCGTTTTGTTATCTTCGCTTCGTGGTGCTGCTATTACTGCTGTGCAGATTGACGGTGTCTTGCATGAATTTTCATCGATTCCAGGTGTGCGTGAGGATGTTACGGATATTATTCTGAATATAAAAGAAATTGCGCTTCGTATGGAAGAAGAAGGGCCTAAACGTGTCGTCGTTTATAAAGAGGGGCCTGGTGTCGTGAAAGCGGGAGATATCAGTACAGTTGGGGATATGGAAATTCTAAATCCAGATCATGTTATTTGTACTCTTGATGAAGAAGCTGAAATTCGTATGGAATTTATTGTCAACACAGGAAAGGGGTATGTTCCATCTGATCGTAATTGTGTTGATGATGCACGTATAGGGCTTATTCCAATTGATAGTCTTTATTCACCTATCCGTAAGGTATCTTATAAAGTAGAAAATACACGCGAAGGTCAAGTTCTCGATTATGATAAATTAACGCTCACGATTGAAACAAACGGTGCTGTTAATGGTGAGGATGCTGTTGCTTTTGCAGCACGCATTCTTCAGGATCAATTATCGTTATTTATTAACTTTGAAGAGCCACAGAAGGAGCCTGTTGAAGAGGCTGATTCTGAGCTTTCTTTTAATCCTGCTCTTCTCAAAAAAGTGGATGAATTAGAACTTTCAGTTCGTTCGGCAAATTGTCTTAAGAATGATAATATTGTCTATATTGGTGATCTGATTCAGAAAACAGAATCTGAAATGCTTCGGACACCGAACTTTGGTCGCAAGTCGTTGAATGAGATTAAAGAAGTTTTGGCGTGTATGGGTTTACATCTTGGGATGGAGATTCCTGCGTGGCCGCCTGAAAACATTGATGATCTTGCAAAACGTTATGAAGATCAATATTAAAATTAGAATTTAAGGAGAGGGCTTATGCGCCATAGTAAGTCAGGACGCAAGTTGAACCGTACTGCCAGTCACCGTAAAGCGATGTTTGCAAATATGGCAACTTCGTTGATCGAGCATGAGCAGATTGTGACAACACTACCAAAGGCTAAGGAAATTCGTCCTATTGTTGAAAAACTCGTTACTCTTGGTAAGCGTGGTGGTTTGCATGCGCGTCGGCAAGCTATTGCAGCACTTCGTGATGCAGGAAAGGTTGCAAAATTATTTGATACGCTTGCGCCACGTTATGCATCACGCAACGGTGGGTATTTGCGTATTATGAAAGCGGGGTTTCGTACCGGTGATAATGCGCCCATGGCTGTTATAGAATTTGTTGATCGTGATGTTGAAGCGAAGGGTGCTGGGGATCGTGCTCGCATGGAAGCTTCTGAGAATGAAAAGGGAACATCTTCGTAGAGTTTTTTATTCTGTTGGATTTTTAAAGGCCGCCTTGTCTTGGGCGGTTTTTTTGTGAGCATTTTTAAGTTTGTTTTAGTTGAGAAATAGGTGCAGAGAGAAAATTATAGAATATTGAATTATCTTATTTTTATAATATTTATTGTTCAAATAGGTTGTTTTTATTCTCTATTATGAAATATTAATAGAGGTCCTTAATTTGCGGGGATACGTTTTTTTATTCTATTAATCTTCAACAGAATGTGCTGATTTTATAAGGAGTGGATTATGAGGTATTCTTTTTGGGTGCGGATTTTTTTTGCAATTATGATGCAGATATCATTTGATCATGTATATGCTCATGTTCCTCAAACACAAACAGAAATCACCCTTTCATTTGCTCCTTTAGTTAAAAAGACAGTTCCATCTGTTGTAAATATTTATGCAGCTCGACAAATTAGAGCTCGATCACCTTTTGAAGGCGATCCATTTTTTGAGCAATTTTTTGGTCGTTTTCAAAATAAATTTCCTGTTCGTAAGCAATCGTCATTAGGATCAGGGGTGATTGTTGATGCACGTGGTTTGATCGTTACAAATTACCACGTCATTAAAGATGCAAGCGAAATTAAAGTGGCTTTTTCTGATGGACGGGAGTTTGAGAGTAAGGTCGTGCTCAAAGATGAAGCAACTGATATTGCAATTCTTGAAGTTAAGGAAAAAGATGCTCAATTTCCGGCTCTTTCTTTGGGAAATTCTGATACTGTTGAAGTTGGTGATCTTGTTCTTGCTATTGGTAATCCCTTTGGTGTTGGTCAAACAGTTACAAGTGGTATTGTTTCAGCGCAAGCGCGTACACGTGTTGGGATTTCTGATTTTGACTTTTTTATTCAAACAGACGCAGCCATTAATCCAGGGAATTCTGGTGGCGCTTTAATTGATATGAAAGGTCAGTTAATCGGAATTAATACGGCTATCTATTCGCGTTCCGGTGGTTCTGTAGGGATTGGTTTTGCTATTCCAGTTAATCTTGTAAAAGTGATGCTTGATACTGTTAAACGCGGTGGAAAATATTTTGTGCCGCCTTATATTGGGGCTTCTTTTCAAAATGTTACAGCTGATATTGCTGGTGGTTTAGGTTTAGAACGTCCCTATGGTGCTCTTATTGTTGAAGTTATCAAAGATAGTCCTGCTGAAAAAGCTGGATTGAAAGTAGGTGATGTTATTTTGAGTGTGCAGGGGGTACGCGTTGACAGTCCAGATAGTCTTGGTTATCGTTTGATGACAGCTGACGTTGAGCATAGTCTTGCCTTGGAATATTTACGAAGTGGAAAAACTTTAAAAACACAAATAACAGTTTCATCAATATCAGAAACTGCATTTTTAAAATCTGAAAAAATTACGGGTGACAGTCCTCTTGCTGGTGCTGAGGTGTTAGATTTAACACCGCAAAATAGTCGACGTTTTCATCTTCCTATATCTGCAAAAGGGGTTGTGATTACCAATCTTGAGGAAATGAGCAATGCAGCTGGAATTTTTCAGTCAGGAGATATTCTACGTGTTGTAAATGGCCATAAAATTCAAACAGTTCATCAGTTGAAAAAGGTTCTTATGCAAGGTCGCTCAAATATGTGGCAATTGGAATATGAACGTGATGGTATGTATATTCGCCAATTTATTCGTTGAGGTTTTTTTTTTGAAGAAAGATTTTTTTACTTCGTCGTTTGATTTTCAAGTTAATAAAAATCAGCCACTTGCAGAAAGAATGCGCCCTTGTTCTCTCAATGATGTTGTGGGACAAAAGCATTTGATTGGAGAGGATGGTTTGCTTTCACGTATGGCGGCAACAGGCTCAATTGGATCGATGATTTTTTGGGGACCTCCAGGGACGGGAAAAACGACCGTTGCACGTTTGTTAGCCCTTGAAACAAATTTCGCGTTTGAACAGGTTTCTGCTATTTTTACAGGAGTTTCTGAACTTAAAAAGATTTTTGAAGTTGCGCAGAGGCGTTTTATATCTGGGGATAAAACACTTCTCTTTGTTGATGAAATTCATCGGTTTAATCGTGCACAGCAGGATAGTTTTCTTTCTGTGATGGAAGAGGGTACTGTGGTACTTATAGGTGCAACAACCGAAAATCCTTCTTTTGAACTGAATGCTGCCCTTCTTTCGCGTGCACGTGTTTTAACATTTCTTTCTCATGATCATGAAAGTTTGGACATGCTTTTGAGGCGTGCTGAAGAAGTGGAGGGAAAAACTCTTCCCTTGGATAATGATGCCAGAGACGTTTTGATAGAGATGTCTGATGGTGATGCGCGGGTTGCGTTAACATTGGCAGAGGAAGTTTGGTCTATTGCGCCATTGGGAGAGATTCTTGATGTTGTTGCTTTGCAAAAAGTTATTCAGCGTCGTGCGCCTATTTATGATAAAGGACGAGATGGGCATTATAATCTCATTTCAGCGTTGCATAAATCCGTTCGTGGATCTGATCCTGATGCTGCGCTTTATTATTTGGCACGTATGTTGGATGCTGGTGAAGATCCTCTCTATATTGGGCGAAGATTGGTTCGTATGGCCGTTGAAGATATTGGTTTGGCGGATCCTCAAGCTCTTGTCATTTGTAATGCAGCAAAAGATGCCTATGATTATTTAGGATCACCAGAAGGAGAGTTGGCCTTGGCGCAAGCATGTCTTTATGTTGCAACTGCGCCAAAGTCAAATGCAGCATATCTTGCGTATAAAGCAGCACTGCGTTGTGCACGCAAAAATGGCTCTTTACCACCTCCTAAGCATATTCTTAATGCTCCTACGAAATTTATGAAGGAAGAAGGGTATGGAAGTGGTTATTGTTATGACCATGATGAACCAGATGCTTTTTCAGGACAAGAATATTTTCCCGAAAAACTTGGACGTCAGAGTTATTATAAACCAGTTGAGCGTGGTTTTGAGCGTGAAATTGTGAAACGTCTTGAGTGGTGGCAACAGTTGCGCAAAAAACGTAAAGATCAAAATAAAATTTGAGTTGAAATACGTTTTTTATTGATCTCTTATGTTATTGTATGAGAAATTTAGCTTATATTTTAAACAATTTATTGCATTGCTTGTAGAGATTTTTTTGATATCTTCAAAAGTGCATATTTTTTCAAATTTAAATATATCATTCAACTTTTAAGCTGCTTTATTTTTTTTGGTTTTATTAAATAATATATTGACTTATAATGATAATTAACTGTTTCGTAAGTTGAATGAAAGTTTCAAATACCGTAAATTTCTCTCATCCCAAGTCTGTTATTTGTTGAAGCAATCAAGTTATTCGCTTGCATGTTACAAGCAGGATTAGCGTGTGATAAAAACTGTACAAGAAAGGACTAAAAATCCCTCCTATGAATTGTCTCAAGTGCCGAGAGCTGTTGCAATATTGGAGGATGATAAATAGTGTGATGGTGCCGGCTTGCTCCTTCTATAGAGTAAAGATGGTGGTGCCTAAAGGGTTTTGCAGTATACCACATTCATAGGTGTTGTCACAAAATGAGCTTGGAAGTTTTGAGAGATGTTTCTTAAATCAAGTGCATGAATATGCAACACAATAGCGTTTTGTTCTTCGATGCAATAGGGTATGAGGTTGATTGATGATGCGTTTTTTGTGTGATCAATAGCGGGAGAATTCTTAGTCTCTCAAGTATTTAATCAAAGGGATAAGCAGAAGGGTTGTAGAACATTGTGTTTAAAATTAAATTGTTCCTTTTCTAGAGAGATATAAATATGTTAACTATGCTCCCATAGAGATATTACTTTATTGGAGTTTATTATGTGTCATAAGATAAGCAATGCCAATTCTTTATTGTGATGGTCATGAATGTTTATGGACATAATGTGGAGATAGGAATGGAAATAGTCTGTGAAACTCTAAACTCAAGCCTTTAGTTAAATTAAAAGTACAGTATACACTAAAGTTTTAGGTTATTATGAATTTGGTCAAGGATATAATCGTGGATAAAACAAAAGCTCTCGATGCTGCTCTCTCACAAATTGAACGTTCTTTTGGTAAAGGCTCGATTATGCGTCTTGGGCAAAAAGAGCAGGTTGTTGAAATTGAAACAATTCCAACAGGGTCGTTATCCTTGGATATTGCTTTAGGGATTGGTGGATTACCGAAGGGGCGTATTGTTGAGATTTATGGACCAGAAAGTTCTGGGAAAACAACATTGGCTCTCCATGCTATTGCTGAGGCACAGAAAGGTGGTGGGATTTGTGCTTTTATTGATGCAGAGCATGCGCTTGATCCTATTTATGCGCGTAAGCTTGGTGTTGATTTAGAAAACTTGTTCATTTCTCAGCCAGATACCGGTGAACAGGCATTGGAAATTACAGAAACGTTGGTTCGTTCTGGTGCCGTTGATGTGCTTGTTGTGGATTCTGTCGCAGCTTTAACACCGCGAGCAGAAATTGACGGTGAAATGGGTGATGCTTTGCCCGGATTGCAAGCTCGGTTAATGAGTAAAGCGTTACGAAAATTAACCGCAGCAATTTTTCGCTCTAACTGTATGGTTGTTTTTATTAATCAAATTCGCATGAAAATTGGTGTGATGTTTGGTTCTCCTGAAACGACAACGGGTGGAAACGCTTTAAAGTTTTATGCTTCTGTTCGTTTAGATATTCGTCGCATTGGATCCATTAAAGATAGGGATTCAATCGTTGGTAATCAGACGCGCGTTAAAGTGGTGAAAAATAAATTGGCACCTCCATTCAAACAGGTTGAGTTTGATATTATTTATGGTGAAGGTATTTCCAAAGTAGGTGAATTGATTGATTTGGGTGTCAAGGTTGGTGTTGTTGAAAAATCTGGTGCATGGTTTTCTTATAATTCTCAGCGTTTAGGGCAGGGGCGTGAGAATGCAAAGCAGTTTTTACGTGAACATGTGGAAATAGCTACAGAGATTGAAGCAGCTTTGCGCCAAAATGCTGGTTTGATTGCGATTGAATTGTTAGAAAATGCAGGGTCAGAAAATATAGAAAGTGATGAAGCCATTTGATGGGGGGGGTCGTCTATAATTTTTTTTCTTTAAGATTTTTCTGTTTTTTTGTTTGAGTTTTTAAATACGCAGTCATTTTTTTCTCAATTTTTTAAAACAAATATTCCATTTTTGATTAAATTGACTCCATGCGTGGCGAAGAGGATTTAATGAGGGGGGATTTTTCTTTTATGGTTTTGTGCTGTATTGAGCAGGTGTCAACATGAATAGTGTTAATAATATTCGGTCAACATTTTTGGATTATTTTCATCGTAATGGGCATAAAGTTCTTTCTTCTAGTCCGCTTGTTCCGCGGAATGATCCTACACTTATGTTTACAAATGCAGGGATGGTGCAGTTTAAAAATGTTTTTACTGGACTTGAACAACCTT
This sequence comes from Bartonella sp. AP331QHHD, assembly GCF_042195905.1. Taxonomy (NCBI): domain Bacteria; kingdom Pseudomonadati; phylum Pseudomonadota; class Alphaproteobacteria; order Hyphomicrobiales; family Bartonellaceae; genus Bartonella; species Bartonella sp. AP331QHHD. The sequence goes on along the minus strand of NZ_JBHIPG010000082.1, from coordinate 177,879 downwards.
CTTATACGCAGGCAACAACGGCACAAAAATGTGTTCGTGCAGGTGGAAAGCATAATGATCTTGATAATGTTGGTTATACGGCGCGCCATCATACATTTTTTGAAATGCTGGGTAATTTTTCTTTCGGTGATTATTTCAAAGAAGAAGCTATTTTTTTATCATGGAATCTTTTAACAAAGGAATTTTGCCTGCCAAAAGATAAATTGTTGGTGACAGTTTATCAGAGTGATGATGTTGCTGCTGAACTGTGGCGTAAAATTTCAGGTCTTCCAGATGAAAAAATTGTTCGTATTGCGACGGCTGATAATTTTTGGTCGATGGGAGAAACAGGCCCTTGTGGTCCTTGTTCGGAGATTTTTTATGATCATGGTGATGAAATATGGGGCGGTCCTCCTGGAAGTGCTAATGAAGATGGGGATCGCTTTATTGAGATTTGGAATCTTGTTTTTATGCAGTATGAGCAAGTTTCCAAGGAAGAACGTGTTAACTTACCTCACCCTTCTATTGATACCGGTATGGGATTAGAGCGTATTGCTGCTGTTTTACAGGGCGTTCATGATAATTATGATATTGATCTTTTTCGTGCATTAATTGCTGCATCAGAAGAAATTACAGGGATTGAGGCAAAGGGTGATTTTATTGCCAGCCATCGTGTCATTGCTGATCATCTTCGCTCATCTGCATTTTTGATTGCTGATGGTGTGCTTCCTTCTAATGAAGGAAGAGGATATGTTTTACGTCGTATTATGCGTCGTGCTATGCGTCATGCGCATCTTCTTGGTGCTAAAGAGCCCTTAATGTGGCGACTTTTACCTGCTTTAATTCGCGAAATGGGACAAGCTTATCCTGAGTTGACACGTGCTGAATCTTTGATTTCAGAAACTTTAAGGTTAGAAGAAATACGTTTTCGTAAAACGCTTGAACGAGGACTTGGTTTGTTGAACGAAGCAAGTACCGATCTTAAAGAAGGGGACTATTTGAATGGTGAAGTTGCTTTCAAGCTCTATGATACCTATGGTTTTCCGCTTGATTTGACGCAAGATGTTCTTCGTCGTCGCGGAATATCTGTTGACGTTGGTGCTTTTGATAAAGCGATGGAACGCCAAAAAGAGGAGGCACGTGCCAATTGGTCTGGTTCTGGAGAAGCTGGAACAGAGAAAATCTGGTTTTCTGTTCGTGATCAAGTGGGGGCCACAGAGTTTTTAGGTTATGAAACTGAGACAGCGAAAGGTATTCTTACAGCTCTTGTATGTGATGGTAAAATTGTTGATCATATTTCTTCAGATCAGAAAGCTATGCTTGTTGTTAATCAGACACCTTTTTATGGTGAATCTGGTGGGCAAATTGGTGATAGCGGTATCATTTCTGGTGAAAATTTTATTTTTAAGGTGCATGATACCCAAAGAAAGGGTGATGGTGTTTTTATCCATATTGGGGAGGTGAAATCTGGTCAGGCATCGAGGTCTGATTGTGTAGAATTAACGGTTGATATTGTTCGTCGTAAGAAAATTCGTGCGAATCACTCTGCTACTCATTTGTTACACGAAGCTTTACGCCAAACATTGGGGGACCATGTTACACAAAAGGGTTCTCTTGTATCGCCAGATCGGTTGCGTTTTGATTTTTCCCATCCAAAATCCGTTTCACCAAAAGAGTTGAAAAAAATAGAAGATTTAGCCAATGAGATTATTTTGCAAAATAGTAAAGTAATAACGCGCCTCATGGCTGTAGATGAGGCCATTTCTGAAGGAGCCATGGCATTGTTTGGTGAAAAATATGGTGATGAAGTTCGCGTTGTTTCTATGGGGGAGCCACTTGAACAGGAAAGATTAAAAAAGCGTTGGTCAATTGAGCTTTGTGGAGGGACACATGTGGAGCGAACAGGTGATATTGGTTTAATTCATATTGTTTCTGAAAGTTCTGTTTCAGCTGGAGTGCGGCGTATTGAAGCTTTAACAGGCAAAGAAGCACGTCTTTATCTTAGCCGCCAAGATGAACGTATTCATGAAATCGCTGATCTTTTAAAAACTTCTTCTGCTGGTGTGGAAGAACGGGTGCGAATTTTGCTTGATGATCGTCGTAAACTTGAAAAAGAATTGAATGATGTACGCAAGAAAATGATGTTGAGTGGTGGAGTAACAGAAAGGAGCCAAGGTGATATTACCATCATCAATGGGCTTTCTTTTACCGGACGCGTTGTTAAAAATATTTTACCACGGGATCTTAAGGCGCTCGTCGATTCTGAGAAAAAACAAATTGGATCTGGAGTGGTTGCTTTTATTAGTGTCTCGGAGGATGGAAAAGGGAGTGCTGTTGTCGGTGTTACGGATGATTTAACGGATAAATTAAATGCTGTAGATCTCGTTCGTATTCTTTCAGCGATGCTTGGTGGTAAAGGTGGAGGTGGCCGTCCTGATATGGCGCAGGCTGGTGGTCCTGAGGGGAACAAAGCTGATGAGGCATTTGCGGCACTAAAAGATTTTCTTGAAAAAAATTAAAGAATGAAATCATTCTGCATAGGTATTTTTCACATTGTTATATTTGGTTGGCATCTATGTATCATGAATATCTGTCTGGTGTATTTCTGAAATGCAGATACAGCGTAATTGGGGAAAATACAATTGTAAAGATAAAGACAGTGTTTGTCTTTATCACCACTTTATCATTTGGCTTTATAGCTTCCAAGCGTTTCAGGAGTCACCTTTTTAAGATAAGATAGATTATGCAGCACTTCATGCTTTACTGTGTATTCTTTTACTAGGAAGACTAGTTATTGTGTTGCTCTTATAGATTTTTTGAAGAAACATCTCTTTTTATGAAAGGAAAAATACAAGATTTATTGCATACGATTATCCTTATAAAGTTATAAGCTATCATTATTCGATTAGTTATTCAAATGAATAAAATTTCTTTCCTTGAAAAGGCTTATAAAAGAGTTGTTGTATCTTAGAGCTATTATTTTCATTTTGCTTGTTATGTACAAGAAAACAGTTTTTTGGTTTATTATTAAAAGGTCTTGAAAGGAATATTCTCCTATCTTTATAAATCTTTATTTTAAGTTATAAAGTAATGAATTATCAATATAAATCAAAGGAATATAACATAAATCTAAATATTTAGATTAACATCTAATTTATTTATGATAAAATTTCTTTAATATATTGAATTATAATGATAATTTATCGTTTTATCTTTTGAATAAGAGCTACGAATATTCGTAGGGTTTTATTATTTCAAATTCTGTGTATGTTAAATTAATCAAAACCACTCACGAATGTCGTTGTGAAATGGGCTTAAGAGCATTGAAAAATGTTTCTTAAAAAAGTCATATGAATGTGCAAAACAATGATGTTCTGTTCTTTATGAGAGGACTATAAAGAAAGTGATAAACAAAAGTGCAACGCAATACATAATATTCATTATTTAAAAGATATTACTTTAGTTCGTTTTGAAATTCGTAAAGCTGAGTTAAAAGAAGACGGTAAAACTGGAAATTGTTTTTACCTTTACATCTTTACATTTTCCCTAAATGAGAATGTATACTCGTCAATATGCACAGATATAGGAAAATATTTTTGTTCTAATCTAGTAAAATTGCAATAGCAGAGAAAATACTAAACTGTTTTAATATTTTTCTTAAATACCTAAAATGGATTGTGGCATTTTTAGAAATCTTTTTACTTGTATCATATATAAGCACTCTATATTGTATTGAAGAGGCATTTTTTGCATAAGATCTATGAAGAGTATCGTTTTTATGATGCTATGGCTTCATGTAAGGGGATAACATTTTCTCCTTCTCTTTCTGGTGGTTTGATTGTTAAACCACTTGCCTTTAAAAAATTAGAGAAACGTCCCCCTTTATCGATCAATTCTTGAAAGTTTCCTTTTTCCATTAAGTGACCATGATCCAGAAAGAGTATCACATCAGCATTGCGTACTGTTGAGAGGCGATGTGCTATAATAAAAGTAGTGCGGTTATGGCTTATGCAATCGAGAGCATCTTTGACACGTGCCTCTGTTTCAACATCAAGAGCGCTTGTTGCTTCATCTAGAATGAGAATAGGGGCATTTTTTAAAACAGCGCGTGCAATTGCTAGTCGCTGTTTTTCTCCACCTGATAATTGAGATCCTCGTTCGCCCACCATTGTGTTATAACAATCAGCTTTTTTTAGAATAAAATCGTGAGCTTCTGCTATTTTTGCTGCTTCATAAAGTTCTTCATTCGTTGCGCTCGCTTTTCCTATTGAAATATTGTCATGAATAGTACGGTTGAAAAGACCCGAGTCTTGAAATACTGTTGCTAGAGATTTGCGTAAAGATTCGCGATTGATTGAGCATATATTTATTCCATCAATGGAGATATGCCCAAGGGTAGGGTCGTATACGCGCTGCAACAGATTGATCAATGTTGTTTTTCCAGCCCCTGTTGGTCCTACAATCGCAACAGTTTGTCCTGCTTTAACCTCAAAGGAAATATCAAAAACACCTTGAGAAGAATTTGGGAATTGATAGGTCACGTGATGAAATTGTATGGCGCCTTTAACATTTTGGAGGGAAGGAAGATTTTGTGGTTCGTTGATATGAAAGGTTGAGTCTTCCATTTCAAAAAATTCTTGCAGTTTTGCTTGTGAGGATATTGCACAATTAATAAAATTGCTCATTTGGTCTAGGCGGCTAATCATGAGTTGTGCAAATCCAACAAAAGCAACGACTTCACCTACTCGTAATTGATCTTTTGCAACAAAAAAAGCTCCAAGGAGAAGAACACAAACGATTGAAATTGTTGAAGCCATTCGATTTAAGCCACTGGCGAGCGCCCACCAATTGAGAACAGGATTTTGTGCTTTAAGAAGAGCATTTGTATGTTGATGCAGTATGGAAGTTTCTTCTTTTATTCGGTTATAACTTTGTACAATGGAAACATTAGAGATTGAATCACTGACATGTTTAAAAAGGTTATGATGATAGCATTCTACAGCGGCTTGTCCGTCTTTTGTTTTTCGCATCACTAAACGTGCAATTAATACATAAATGATGGCAAGCACAACCAAGACTATTGAAAGACGCCAATTCATATTAAACGCTATGGGGATGAGAACCAATAAGGCGACAAGCGTTGAGAGATGTTGGCGCATAAAATCAAGCCATATGGTTGACATGGAATCTATTGCGCGCAAAAGTGTATGGAGTGCGTTGGAAGTTCCACGTTGTTGATGCCAAATTAAAGGCATGGCAATGATACGTTCGAAAGATTCCGTTAAAACCGTTAAGCGGCGTCTATGGGCTAAGCGGTCAGCACCGCGAGCAACAAGGACATAAGCAATAATATGTGAAAGTCCAAAACAAACCCAAATGGCAAGAGTAGGGATGATAGCTGTTTTGTCTGTAATAGAATCAATAACCCGTCCAAATAAAATAGGTTCTGCAATAGTGATAATAGCTAATATAACATTAGCGGTACAGATTAAAAGGGATGCATTTTTTTCTCTATTTAGGTAAGTGAGAACACGTGCATAGGTTTTGAATAAGGACACGGTTAATTATCTCCATTCGCTATTAAGCGTAAAGGCTGTTGATTTTTACAACGCTTAGTTTTTAGCTAATAAAATTTGGACGTTAAGAAAAGGAAATTTTGGATACTAACTGTAATATGGTGTGATAAAACCAACTAAAATATGAATTTTTGTGTTTATAAAGGCGCAAAAATAGATCAATAAAATTATCAGGTAAGGGAATTTTCATGGCAGGCATAGAAATAAAAAAAGTTGAGGCAGATGAAAATGGAATGCGCTTAGATCGCTGGTTTAAAGTGCATTATCCAGGACTTGGTTTTGGAGCTTTGCAAAAATTGTTGCGTTCTGGTCAGATACGGGTTGATAGTGGACGTGTTAAAGCCGATACGCGTCTTTGTATAGGGCAAGCTGTTCGTATTCCACCTCTCCCTATTAATGACAAGGAGAGTCTTTCAATAACGGATAAAACACTTCGTGGGCAGGATGATGGGACCGTTTTGAAAAAAATGCTGCTTTATGAAGATCCAAAGGTATTTGTTTTTAATAAACCAGCTGGGTTGGCTGTACAAGGAGGCTCTGGTTTAACACGTCATATGGATAGTATGCTTGAGGTATGGCGCAATAAAAAAGGTGAAAAGCCGCGTTTGGTTCATCGTCTTGATCGTGAGACGTCGGGTGTGCTTATTGTTGCGCGATCAAGGGGAGCTGCTCAGTCCTTAACTGCTGCTTTTAGAGCGCGAGAAACAAAAAAGACTTATTGGGCGTTGGTTCGGGGCGTGCCTAAAAAAAAGCAGGACAAAATTTCAACGTGGATGGTTAAGGAAATGACTGCACAAGGTGACAAAATGCGTGTTTGTGAACATGGGGAGCCAGATTCACATCATGCGGTTTCTTACTATCGCGTTTTAGATACGCGAGGGCGGGCTCTTTCGTGGCTTGAAATGGAACCCTATACAGGGAGAACACATCAGCTTCGTGTGCATGCAGCCCATATGGATCATCCTATCATTGGCGATACAAAGTATTTTTTTTCTGATAGTAATTGGACATTACCAGGAGGAATTCAAAATCGTCTTCATCTTCATGCACGTCGTATTCGTATTCCGCATCCTTCAGGAGGAATATTGGACATTGTTGCACCTTTACCACCTCATATGGTCCAAAGTTTTAATCTTTTATCTTTTAATGAGAGTGATGCTGAAACCGACTAAACAAACTTCATTTGTTCTTTTTGATTGATACAAATTTTATCTATAAATTTGATAAGATGAATAGGGCATCATTTGAAGAAAGTTTTTGATAAGTCAATAGCTATGAGAAAATTGTGTTTTTGAGTGATGAAATTTTCGAATATCATGGCTTTCTTTCTACAGCTCTTTATCCATATTGATTGTATTGTTATTTGGGATATGATGTATCGTTTAATAATCTGAGTTTATGAAGCTGCTCCTTTGAATTATCTACAGAGGTCATATATTGGGGAGGCGTGTCTGTTGAGGGAGATGAGTTAGATAAAATCTGAAAGATATTTACTAAAATAGTGAAAGCAATTTTAGTTTTTTCATGGGGAATAATGGAGGCATTTTATAGTAATGCTGAGGGAAAGTAGCCTCTCAAAAAATTCCTGTTGTCAAGGATTTTTGTTTTGTTATCAATGTGGTTTGATATGCTTATAGTATAGATTTATGCTTTGTATTTTTGCTTACACAATGAAGCCTTCTTACCAAAGCTCTCCTTTCAATGACCAATTATTTTTCTACTTACTTAGTTTATCCAAAAGATTATCTTTCATAAAAGAAGAAATAAGTTTTTAGTATCTTAATGCTTCATTGAAGTGAACTCATCACATTGAAAAAATATCTAGACAAAAAATTGGAGATAAAACGTCAGGCGCGTTTTATTGCTCTAAGGAGGGCTTGAACACTTTTGTTTTTTCTAGTGAACAAAAACAGATATTTATTATGGAAACATTCAAAGGGGGGATAAGTTGAAATGAGGAGTGACTGATGGGATCATTATTGATTGACGTTAATAACGTCTCAAAAATATATCGCAACATTGACAGAGGAATTGGTTTTAAAAACAAGGTCTTTTCTCTCTTCAAGCCGGTTTATACAAATCATCATGTGTTAAAAGATATGAGTTTCACCCTCTTTTCAGGGCAATCGTTAGCAATTCTTGGCCCTAACGGAGCGGGTAAATCGACACTGATTAAAATACTTTCTGGTATACAATACGCTGATGAGGGATGTGTTAAAGTCCTTGGTGTTGATCCTTATAAAGCGAAGAAAAATCTGTTCAAGTCTTTGGGTGTGGTCTTTGGTCATAAGAATTGTTTATGGTGGGATTTGCCCTTACGCTACAGTCTGGATATGGTTCAACCATTATATGGTCTTGAACGCGCCTCTTTTACCCGTGATCTTAAAGAGATCGCTGAGTTACTGGGTCTTGAGCATATTATGGATAAGCCAGTGCGGATGCTTAGTCTGGGTGAGAGAGTGAAAAGTGAATTGGCATTTAATCTCTCCTTTAGACCTAAACTGTTGTTTCTCGATGAGCCAAGTATTGGTCTTGATCTTACATCTAAGCATGAAATCAGGGAGCTTCTTAAAAAACTGAAAAGGGAGCGTGGCACTGGGTATATCATCACAAGTCATGATATGGGAGATATTGATGGATACGTTGATGATATTATTCTCTTGCATAAAGGAAAGAAACAGTTTCATGGTAATCTTCACGCGCTTAAAAATGTCATTCCTTCTTTGGTGAGAATAACGTTTTTTTGTGAACACATGGCTGTACCTTCAGCTGTTGTAGAAAAAATTGATGAGATTGCGTTGAAATTATCTACTTCTTTAAAAGATAAGCACTTTAACGCTGAAGAATGCTCGCTGGAGGTTTCGCTGCCCCGTGAGGATTTTGCGCGTTTTGTACGCGAAATTACAACCAAATTGAACTGTACGTTCTCTGTATCCACTCCCTCGCTTGAAGAGATGCTCCGTGTTAAATTTAAAGAATTTATCTAACCACTGCTTTGGTATGTTTCTTTTTGCCAAGAATGGATTACTCACTGTTCTAAGTGATAGAGCAATGTTTTTTACCGATATTATCATTGGGACACTTTCGCCATTTGTTATTCAACTTCTATTATGGAATGCACTTTTCTCTGATACGGGCAACACCATAAATGGCTTTAGCTTTTATGATATGATGTATTATTATGCTTTTGCTTTAGTCCTAGGTCGCTTAAATAATGGTTATAATGTGATTAAGTTTTTCTCTCATCATGTTAAAGAAGGCCAATTAGAAGTATATCTTACAAAGCCCTTTAGTTATATGACACAAATGCTTTTTACTTTTTTAGGGGAGAGTGTATTATATAGCATCCCATTATTGGCTCTTTTTATTGTTAAGCTTGTTTTATCCTATGAAAATATTCTGGGATTGGTCATCGCTTTTCTGTTCTTTTTTCTGGTTGTTATTCTATCACAATTGCTTTGTTTTTTAATCTCTTTTGGAATTGCTTTATTAAGCTTTTGGGTGATTGAGTACAATATATTACTCTCTTTTAGTATTCTTAGTTCAGCGCTTCTTGGGGGTGTTCTTTTACCACCATCTTTTTGGCCGGTGTGGCTTATTCCGCTTATGCAATTTAATCCTTATCGTTTCATGATATCCGCTCCTGCCGAGTTTTTCGCGACGCAAAATTTAGCGTTGTTTCAGCAGTTTATTTTCGGAAGTTTTACTTATATTTTGTGTTTTTTATTCTTAATTTATATCGCTTGGAATAAAGGGATGAAAGCATATAATGGAGCAGGTGGTTGAGATGAAAATCATCCTTCATTTTATCAGTCTGAATATCCGCCGACAGATTGTTTATGGTAAGAATTTGGCTGGGGAGTTTATTCTTTCTCTATGCTATTATTTTATTCAATTCATATTTATTGATAGAGTATCTTCTTTTTCAGGAAAGATCGGTAACTATAGCAGAGATGAAATCCATTTTATCTTTGTTGTCTTTGTTTTACTTGGAATATTTTTGAATATTTTTATTAATTCTATTGAAACGTTTTTTGAAAAAGTAGCGGATGGTAAAATTGAACCATACTTGATAAAGCCCGTTTCAATTTGGTTGTTGATGTTGTTTGGTTGGTGTAAACCTCTTAATTTGATCAAGCTCTTTGTCCTTTATGTTAGTGCCTATTTATTTGTATCATTACCGAATATTTCTGATCTTAAGCTAAGATGGATCTCTTTTGTTGTTGCAATATTTTGTGTTTTTATTGTCAATATTTGTTTTTTTCTGATGTTCAATTTTATAACATTTATTATTAGCCGTAAGATGCCTGTCGAATATTTTCATGAAATGATTTATGAGCTTTCATTTGTGCCAATAGGAATTTATCCTTTAAGCATCGTAAAATGGCTTTTGTTTATGCTTCCCATGGCTTTTTCTGCTTCCTTGCCTGTGTCATTGTTGCTTGGTAAAGGCGAATGGAATATTGGATATCTTCTGTTGAGCGCTTTTCTTTCCATGGTCATGACTTTCATAAGTTATAAGAAAACAATGCGTAAATTTAATGGATTAGGGGGATAATATAAAAGTCATCATGATTATAAAAATAAAAAATTGAGTAAAAATTCTATCGTACTGTAAAATATCGTTATTTATGCTGGCGGTATAAGTCATGTAAAATTTACATATGAGGATTTTTTATTAGACATATTCATGCATAAAATCGGTTGTATTTCTATAGCTATGAGCAAAGAATTTACAATAAAAATCAGAGAGTTAAATTTCTTGGTTTTAGATTAGTTTGAGTTTAGATGGCTGCTTGATGACACAAGCCAATGGTAAGATGGTGTACAATATTAGTAGTGCTTTCTTCTCCGAGCAAAATTTATTTTTGTTGCGTTTATAGTGCTAAAAAATTGTCAAAGATGGGTAATTTTTATATGTGCAGAATGTGGTTATTCGTGCGGATTTTGTTGGTGCATTCAATATATTATTACGTGGATGAGTTTTTGCTTAAACAATAAGAAAATTGACAGAATAAAGCTTTTAAGTTGCCCGATAGAAAGCTAAGAGCTTCGCCAAACAACATGATAGCAATTATCAAGACAACAATCACATAGAGATTTTTCAGCATGCTGAGCAGTCAAAATTCAGTTAATAATTGCTTGGAAATAAAAGGATCCACTAAGCAAAGCGGGAAAAAACGATGGCAACGCAACTGAGTTCAATAACATAATTAAATATATTTCTTTGTTGTAATGGTTAATTAAGGGAATTATACTTAATTTTATTGTAAATTTCTTATTTTATGTTATGATTTTATTTGATATAAAGATAATTATTATGTACTATTTTAGTGTTATTATAAATATTATTATTTAATTAAATATATACAATATAAACATAATATATTTATATTATTTTAAAAAGTAATTAAATAAGATATTATTTTTTAAAAAATTATTTTCTATTTTTTTAATATTAATAAGCTCATTTTTAAATTTTTCTTAACAATGATAAGAGAAAAATGGAGTTTTACATCCTCTTTACAATAAATAAAAATGATACTTTAATCTGGTTTTGCTCTCTAAGCTTAGAGCTATACAAATGTTATTGCTTATCATTAATAAAACTAATGTGATTGATGGCGTAGAGATTACAAAGGGCTAATTTTTTTTGCATGTAATTCATATCTTTTACAAGACTTTAAAAATAACACAGAAAAAATGAGAGAGGAAGGAATAGTGAACAAGAGTGATAAGCTTTTTCATTTTCTAGTGTTATGATTACTTTTGTATTTTACGGTTCATTCATTGTATGTATGATCAATTCCAAAATTTTTATTTTAAGCTTATAGTGAATCTATATTTTAGTCTGTTATTGAAGTGTTGTCGTGATTGAGATTACAATATCACAGTAGTGAACACTCTGATTTAATAGAGAAGATTGTTTGCTAGCAAATAATCTATCCATATCAACGTTATTTAAATTTTTTTCCAAAATATATATCTATGTTAATTTTCGTGATTGATATCTTTTCTAAGATGAAAAGGGGCATGAGCTGATTTGAATATCCATAAATTTTTCGTATTAACTCAAAAAATATACGATCACATCATTTTACGGCTATTCTAGATTATCATTTTGATAAACTGAATAAGTATAGCGATGCGTCTTACAAATATTTGCTAAAATGCTTTTATTGGACATTATTAAATTTTTATGATTCATATTTTTAATCATTTTATCTTGGTTAGAAAGAAGGTGTATTCATTTTTATTTCTCTATTTTATCTTAGAGTCGTGGAATTATATTAATGTTAGAAAGTTATAATTGTGGAAGACAATGAACTTTATTAAAATTATTCCACGTTCTTGTAGAAACGCATGGCTGTGAAATCGTTGAAATGTGTAATAGCTTATGGCATTAGATTTGGCGCATTCACCAAAGTTATCCCTTATCTTACCTAATTTAGCTTTTTCAATCAAAGAGTTAAGCTGGTGCTTACGCTAATTGTAGCTGGGGCAAATATTTTTTCTCAATCTATCCTAAGGAAAAATTATTTTATAAAAATATTTATTTTACTATATTATACAAAAAAATAAAAATATTATGTGTAACTAAAAAACAACATATTGATATTTTTATATATTATAAAATCATAATAATATTTATGATAATAAAGCTAAATTCATAATAAAAACAATAAAATAATTTTATTTTAATATATTTTTATCATTAAACTACATAATGTAAAGTACAAATAAAATAATTGACAATTATTAAATAAACATGTAACGGATATATTGTAAGTGTAATATAATATAAAAATAACAATTAAAATAAAATTATTAATTAAATTTTGTATTATATTTTTATTATCAGAAGATAAATATACTTTATCGATAGATAACGGAATGTTTTCTATTTAGAGGGGGCGGTAAAGAAAATTTATTTTACTAAATATTGTAATTAGGTGGTTATGATGAAAATATTCAAGCATTGTATAGTATGTTTTGTTGCAGTAGCGATTTTCTTTTCACAGATTTTAAGAGCCAATGCTGATTCTTTAAATGGCAGATTTCAAAATGCTGGTTTTATTTCTGTAATGACACAGGAAAATAGAGTTATTAAAGCTGTTGATATGATTATTAGCCAGTTTGGAGGACAAGGGGCTGAGAAAAATGTCCAAAAAGTTGCGGGTTTAATGGGGTTGGAGACAGCGATTTTTGGTCTCATCGCATATCTTGTATATTTCTTTACTAGAAAGCCACCGAGTCCTAACAGAGAGACAGGTGGAAGAACATTCGATGCTTTTGCTCATAGTTCATGGGCTTTGAATTAAAAGATATTATCCTTGATAAACTTTGAATTATGCTGTTATTGAATGTTTTATATTAAATAAACCGTGATATTTAATCACGGTTTATTTATTTTTTTAATCTTAATGACCTTGATAAGTTTATCCTTTTATATCATTAAGATATTGTTTTGTGGATGCCAGTATATGGTGCATTAAATTCAGCTAATCAGTTGCTTTTTAAATTTACTTAAATTTTTTTCTCTTCAAAATGCGCATTTGAGCTAAGTTTGTGGTTGATATTTTTTTTATGATGAAAACGCGAATGCATTAATTGAGATATCCATAAACTTTGTATATCAACTCAAAAAATACAAGGTCACACAATCTTACGACTATTTGTGGGTTTTATGTTGATGAACTGAATAAGTATAGCGATGCGTCTTACAAATATTTGCAAAAATGCTTTTATTGGACTCTTTTAATCTCTTTGTGGTTTACAATTCATTTTATCATTTTATCTTAAGCAAAGAGAATGTGGATTCATTTCTATTTCTCTATTTTATCTGAGAAGGGTGGAGTTATACGAATGTCAAAAAAAGTCATGATCGTGGAAGATAATGAGCTTAATATGAAGTTATTTCGCGATCTTGTAGAAGCGAGTGGTTATGAAACCGTTGAAACACGTAATGGTCTTATGGCATTAGATTTGGCGCGTTCATCAATGCCATCTCTTATCCTTGTGGATATCCAGTTGCCAGAGGTCTCTGGAATAGATGTTATTAAACAATTAAAAGAAGATGAAGAACTTCGATCAATCCCCGTTGTTGCTGTAACAGCTTTTGCTATGAAAGGCGATGAGGAGCGAATTCGAGCCAGTGGATGTGAAGAATATATGTCAAAGCCTATTTCTGTCCCTCATTTTATTACAATGGTAAAGCATTTCTTGGACTAAAGCTTGTTAAGTGATGATAGAAAAAATATTGAAAAGCTTATAAGATTGCTAAAGTTGTCGCGTAAATATTTTTGTGCTTTAGCACGTCGATATATTACAAGTTAGTAAAACAGATTTAAAAAATTGAAACTGAAGTTTTGAATTTTTTCGGTCTATTTTTCTTGCCTTTTATCTTAAGAGAAGAGGTTGTTTTGCATTCTTGTTTTTTCTAATCGGTATAGATTTGTTCCTACATTCATCTAAAAGTCTGTTTTAGCAGTTTTAAAAAGCCCCGTTTTTGTCCGAGGCTTTATGCATTGCAAAAATTGAAATTAACGCTTTGAGAATTGGAAAGAACGACGTGCTTTTGCTTTACCGTATTTTTTACGTTCAACAACACGACTATCACGGGTAAGAAACCCACCTTTTTTCAAGATTGAGCGAAGTTCTGGTTCGTAATAGGTTAAAGCTTTGGAAATGCCATGGCGCACTGCACCGGCTTGTCCAGAAAGACCACCGCCTGCAACGGTTGCAATAATATCAAACTGGGTATCCCTATTTGTTGCAACAATTGGTTGACGAAGAATCATTCTAAGAACAGGACGAGCAAAATATTTGTCAAATTCCTTATTGTTGATCGTGATTTTTCCAGAACCTGGTTTAATCCATACACGCGCAACAGCGTCTTTACGCTTTCCTGTTGCGTAAGCACGTCCTTGTGAATCAAGCTTCTGCACGTGAACAGGAACAACATTTTCATGTGTTTCTGTAATACTTGTTACTATGCTAAGCTCAGAAAGAGAATTAATTTCAGCCATAATCAAGCAATCCTTTTGTTTTTGCGGTTTAAAGCACCAACGTCAAGAGATTCAGGCTGTTGTGCTTCATGTGGATGTTGGCTTCCAGCGTAAACACGTAGATTCTTCAATTGACGGCGACCAAGGGGCCCTCGAGGAATCATGCGCTCTACTGCTTTTTCAATAACGCGTTCGGGAAAACGCCCCTCAAGAAGTTGACGTGCTGTACGTTGTTTGATTCCACCAATATAGCCGGTATGCCAATAATATTTTTTATCCGTATATTTTTTGCCAGTGAGAGCTATTTTATCTGCATTAATGACAATAACGTTGTCACCATCATCAACATGTGGAGTAAATGTAGCTTTATGTTTGCCACGTAAGCGGTTAGCAACAAATGTGGCAAGACGACCCAAAACAAGGTTTTCTGCGTCAATAATAACCCATTTTTTCACCACTTCAGTTGGCTTTTGTGAAAAAGTTGCCATAGAAGTATCCTTTATTAGAACCCTTTTAATATAAGGGAATTTTTACTGTTTTGCGTTGAAAATTGTTACCATAGCGAAATATTTAACGCATACTACTTGCTCTGATATAATGTCTTTTGATTGACGTCAAGAGAAAATAAAAACTTTATAAAACAACATGTTACAAGAAAGGTATTATAATACCCCATTAAAAGAAGTTTGTAGACCATTTAAACTTAAAATGAATGTTGCAAAAGACTATTTTATCTTTAACGCATGATTGTATTTTATCGTTCTTCATTATAAAATAAGAAATAATGCAGTGGTCTCGTTATTTTCTCAATGTTGAATCTTCTGCTTGTGGTCAAGCTTGGTTAGATGCCCTTGATGTTCAAGGGATAAATAACGCGCGCGCTATTTCTCAAAAATTTGGCTTTCCAGATCAGTTAGCTCGAGTACTTTCAGCAAGAGATGTGGATGAAGCTGAGGCTGTTGCTTTTATTAATCCAACATTGCGTACGCTTATGCCTGATCCAGAAAGTTTTAGGGATATGCAATGCGCTGCAGAGCGCATTGTTAAGGCTCTTCTCAATCAAGAACAGGTTGCTGTGTTTGGTGATTATGATGTTGATGGTGCTTGTTCATCGGCACTCATAGCACGTTTTTTTCGTTATTTTGGTATTGAAGTCAAAATTTATATTCCTGATCGTATTGTTGAAGGCTATGGTCCGAATGAACAAGC
The DNA here is from genome assembly GCF_042195905.1 of Bartonella sp. AP331QHHD. NCBI lineage: Bacteria > Pseudomonadati > Pseudomonadota > Alphaproteobacteria > Hyphomicrobiales > Bartonellaceae > Bartonella > Bartonella sp. AP331QHHD. The sequence continues at coordinate 162,107 of NZ_JBHIPG010000082.1, read as the reverse complement.
AATGAGAATGCTTGTGCAAGAAGGCGCTCGGTTAATTATCACTGTTGATTGTGGCGCAAACAGTCCTGATGCCGTAAAAGCAGCGAGGCTTGCTGGTGCTGATGTTGTGATTTTAGATCATCATCAAATGTCAGAGATTCATCAAGAAGCTGTTGCTCTTGTCAATCCTAATCGTCCTGATGATTTTTCTAAACAGGGGCATTTATGTGCAGCTGGCGTTGTTTTTGTTACGTTAGCTTGGGTTCATCATTTGCTGCGGAAAAAACAATTCCAAGGACCGCTGCCTGATCTTTTAAGTATGCTTGATCTTGTTGCATTGGCAACCATATGTGATGTCGTTCCATTACAGGGGGTTAACCGTGCTTTTGTGTTAAAAGGGCTTCAAGTTGCTCGTTCTATGCATAATCTAGGAATAACAGCTTTAACAAAGGTTGCACGAATAGGGGAGCCGCTTAATAGTTTTCATTTAGGTTTTTTATTAGGTCCTAGAATTAATGCAGGAGGGCGCATTGGTGATCAAGCTTTGGGAGCACGTTTGCTTAGCTGTGAGAATAAAGATGAAGCGGACAGAATAGCAGAACAATTAGATCGGCTTAATCAAGAACGCCAAGAAATGGAGAATATTCAATTAGCACAAGCGGAATCCTATATTGCTTCTCTTTATCAAGGTCAAGAAACACCATTGTCACTTGTCATTTCTCATAAAGAATGGCATCCGGGGATTATTGGTATTCTTGCTTCCCGCCTCAAAGAGCGTTTTTTTTGTCCTGTTTTTGCTATTGCTTTGAAAGAAGATGGAAATGGCGTAGGGTCGGGACGCTCAATTAATGGTATAGATTTAGGAGCAATCGTTCGTGAAGCTGTTACACTCAATTTATTAGAAAAAGGAGGGGGGCATAGTATGGCAGCAGGAATTACAATTCAATCAACAAAAATTGAAATTTTTCGAAAATGGCTAGAAGAAAAAGTTTCTTTAATGGTTTCACAGTTGCGTGCAAAAAAATCTCTTAGTATAGATGGTTCTCTTTCTGCTTCTGGTGTTAATGAAGCGCTGTTTGAATTGCTTGAAAAAGCAGGGCCATTTGGGGCAGGGAATGCAACACCTGTTTTTGTTCTTCCCTCTCATCGACTGGTGAATCTATCTGAAGTTGGTAAAGGACATCTTCGCCTCATTGTATCTAATGTTGAAGGAAAAAAACTACAAGGAATAGCTTTTCGTGCTGTAGGGACATCGCTAGGTGATTTTCTTTTTGAAAATATTGGTGAAATGATTCATTTAGCTGGTCATCTTAGTTTGAATTATTGGAATGGAACGATCAATCCGCAACTGCGCGTGATTGACGCAGCTGCAGTGGTTTGAAAGGGATATTTTTTACATTAGATGTCTAGATTAGAAGCAAAAGTAGAGTTTTCTTGTATGAAACGAAATCGTGCTTCTGGTTTTGTTCCCATGAGACTTTCTACAGTCTTTTTCGTTTCTTGCATTTCCACGGCATCAATAGAAACACGAAGCAATGTACGTTTTTGAGGATGCATAGTCGTTTCTTTAAGTTGTTCTGCGCGCATTTCACCCAGCCCTTTAAAACGCCCGATTTCGATTTTAGCTTTTCCAGTAAATTCAGTTTTGAGCAATTCATCCTTATGAATATCGTCACGAGCATAAGCAACTTTTCCTCCTTGCGATATTCTATAAAGGGGAGGGACGGCAAGATATAAATGTCCCTGATGAATAAGGTCAGGCATTTCTTGAAAGAAGAAGGTAATGAGCAGTGACGCAATATGAGCACCATCAACATCAGCATCTGTCATGATGATAATACGTTCATATCTGAGATCTTTTTCACGATACTTGGAGCGTGTTCCACATCCAAGAGCAAGGATCAGATCGCTAATTGTTTGGCTTGAGTTCATTTTTTCATGTGCAGCACTGGCGACATTTAAGATTTTACCACGAAGAGGTAAAATTGCTTGGTTTGCTCTATTTCTTGCTTGTTTAGCAGATCCTCCTGCAGAATCCCCTTCAACAATGAATAGTTCAGCACCCAAAGCATGGTTCTGGCTACAATCTGCAAGTTTACCGGGCAGACGTAATTTACGGACAGCAGTTTTTCGACTTATTTCTCTATCTTGGCGTCGTCTAACACGTTCTTCAGCACGTTCAATAACCCAATCGAGAAGTTTTGTTGCTTCTTGTGGGGAATTTGCTAACCAATGATCAAAAGGATCGCGGATTGCATTCTCAACGATACGCTGTGCTTCAATGGTTGCTAATCGATCTTTTGTTTGTCCAACAAATTCAGGGTTACTAATAAAGACTGAAAGTATTGCGGCTGTTGAAATCATAATATCGTCAGACGTAATAATCGTTGCGCGCTTGTTTCCTATTAACTCAGCGTAGGATTTCAATCCACGCAAAAGAGCTTGACGTAATCCTATTTCATGTGTTCCGCCTTCTCCTGTAGGAATCGTATTGCAATAAGATTGCACACAAGAATCACCACCATGCCAAGCGATAGCCCACTCAACGGAGCCATGGCCATTATTGTGTTGTGTTTTGCCAGAAAAAATTTCTGACGTTACTCGATATTCATCTTTTAGTGACGAAAGTAAATAGTCTTTAAGCCCATCGGGAAAATGAAAAACAGCTTTTTCAGGAATATTTTTTGCGCCTTCAAGTATGACGGGATCACAAGACCAGCGAATTTTTACGCCACCAAAAAGATAGGCTTTGGAGCATGTCATCTTATAGATTTTTTCTGGATCAAAAGCTGCTTTTTCACCAAAAATTTCATGATCAGGATGAAAACGAACGCGCGTACCACGACGATTATAAACATCTCCCAGATCTTCCAATCCAGATTGAGGAATACCGCGTGAGAAACGTTGGCGGTAAAGTTTTCGTTCTCGTGCAACTTCAACTTCCATATCATCAGAAAGAGCATTGACGACAGAAATTCCTACTCCATGAAGTCCACCTGCAGTTTGATAAGCCTTTCCATCAAATTTTCCCCCTGAGTGGAGTTGTGTCATAATAACTTCAAGAGTCGATTTCTCAGGCATTTGAGGATGATTTTCAACAGGAATACCGCGTCCATTATCTGTAACGGTTATATAACCGTTCCTATCTAATGAGACCTCAATAGAATCTGCATAACCCGCAACAGCTTCATCCATCGCGTTATCAATAATTTCGGCAAATAAATGATGAAGCGCTTTACTGTCTGTTCCACCAATATACATTCCAGGGCGTAAACGTACCGGCTCTAAACCCTCAAGAACTCGAATAGAGAGGGCATTATAGTCATCTTCTTGCGTATCTTTTGCACTTTTTCTTGAAATCATCGCGTTTGATTTCATTGGAGACTGCAGAGTGTTTTCTTTTGTATTTACCCGAGATTGGGCTTTATTTAAAACACTAAAAAGATCCTTTTTGTTATCGCTCATAGCGTTTAACTATCCACCTCATAAAATCAAATATTTATTAAAATAATTTTATGCCTGTTTTTTATTTAAAAATCAATGCACTTAGGAAACATCGATTGTTGGACCAAAAATTTTTTCAAAAGCGTGTTTGAGAGCAATATCAATATCATGCATTGCTACAGGGCAACCTAGATCAAGAAAGCTTGTTACACCGTGGTTTGTAATTCCACAAGGAACAATTCCTGAATAATGGGCTAAATTAGGATTAACATTGATAGAAACTCCATGAAAACTTATCCATTTGCGCACTCGAATGCCAATAGCTGCAATTTTATCTTCGGAAGAAAGATCATTTTGTTTTGATGGGCAATGAGACTGTTTAACCCAGACACCAACGCGATCTTCTCTGCGTTCGCCTTTAATATTAAAGTTGGCAAGCATCTGTATGATCCATTCTTCTAATGCACTAATGAAAGCACGAATGTCTTGTTTCCGGCGTTTAAGATCAAGCATGATATAAGCAATACGCTGTCCTGGACCGTGATATGTAAATTCACCTCCACGTCCTGCTTCATAAACAGGGAATAAATTAGGCGCCAAAAGATCTTTTTTATTTGCACTCGTTCCCGCTGTATAAAGGGAAGGGTGTTCGAGAAGCCAAACTTGTTCATGCGCAGTTTTTGCAAGAATTTTTTCTACACGTTCTTGCATATAACGCAGAGCTTCAGGATACTCAACTAGATGATCGCTTATTTTCCATTCGACGGGTGGATTTTCTAGAATTGCATTAAAATGATGTGATAAGTGATTACGATCTGTATGTTTCAATTCACATGTCATGGGTAATATTTATCTTGATGTTTGAGTTTGTATTGTAATCAATAAAAGTGATTACAGAGTAAGGTATAGAATTGTTGAATAAAAGAGAATACGTTCATAAAATTTTATCTTAAGAAGATTTGCTACGCTTAAAAATCCACGTTCCTTTTACCATCTTCCTGTTGCACCACCACCACCTGATGATCCACCACCACCCCTAAATCCCCCTCCACCTCGAGGACCACCGAACCTTCCACCAGGATATCTGCCACCGGCACTTAAGTTAAGAAACCAAGGTGTGAAGATGATCCCCAGCCAGAGATACTTTTGTGGACCCACTTTTTTACCAAAAATCATTGCAAGAATGGGCAAACCAAACATTATAAAAAAGGCTAAAAACATAATTGCATTGATTACCATTTCTTCTTTTTCAGCTTGTTTACGTTGTTCTTCAACGATTTTAGCTTTTTCTTTGATGCGAAAAGTAAAATCAGAATCACTTTCTGTAATAACTTTGATAATTGTATCAACTGCTTCAGCAATTCCTTTTTGATAATTTCCTTCGCGAAAATTAGGAATCATGAAGCTATTAATAATGACAGAGGAAAGAGCATCTGTTAGCTCTCCTTCCAAACCATATCCAACTTCGATACGTGCTGTGCGTTCATTCGGTGCAATGACCAGTAATACACCATTATTGATCTTCTTTTGGCCTAATCCCCATGTACGAAAAAGAGAATTGCTGTACGTTTCTATATCGTTGCCCGAAAGAGTAGGGAGTGTTACAAGAACAATTTGATCTCCCGTTTTCTCTTCGAGTGCTGCCAGTTTTTTTGTCAAGTCTTCCTTGGTTGCATTATCGAGCAAATGAGCCACATCATTAACATAACCTGTTAAATGAGGAAATTTTATTTGCGAACAAGCGATACTTCCCAATGCAGCAACTAAATACAGAGAGCAGATAAAAGCCCATAATTTTGGAAATACAATACGTTGCAAAGAGTATCGAAATGATTTCATTAATTAAAATTAACCTTTGGTGTTTGTTGGCTATCAGTATCGATGGTAAAAGTTGGCATAGGTTTAGCATCACGAAACCATAATTTTGCCCAAATCATCGTCGGCATTGTTTTGAGTGCAGTATTGTAGGCACGTACTGTTTCAATATAATCGCGGCGCGCAACGGAAATACGGTTTTCTGTTCCTTCTAATTGTGATTGAAGAGCAAGAAAGTTTTGGTTTGCTTTAAGATCCGGATAGTTTTCAACAACAGCCATAAGTCGCGAAAGTGCACTTGATAAATTTGCTTGATTTTTGAGATATTGCTGCATAACTTCTGGATTATTCAACATATCTGCATTAATGTTGACTTGTGTTGCTTTAGCACGTGCTTCAATTACATTTGTGAAAACACTTTGTTCATGAGCTGCGTAAGCTTTAACTGTTTCTACAAGATTGGGGATGAGATCTATACGACGTTGATATTGATTGAGCACTTCACTCCATGCTGCATGTGCTTTTTCTTCATTTGTTGGTATCGTATTAAATCCGCACCCACTTAAAAATGGCACTAACCATGCCAAAAGAATCACGATTGGAAATTTTTTTAATATTTTAAACATTGAAGAAGTTTGTACATTTAACATAAAGATGTCTCCACAGATATTTTATGTATTATATAGGGTTTATTTTCTTGGTGGAAAGTATTTTGAACTTTATAAACAGGCGTATTTATCAATAAATTGATATCTCTCTGCGTTTTTGGTACGCTTAAGTGACTTGTTGATGTTAAAATAATAATAGTAATATAGATGTCATCTTATAAAAGATCAATAATATTTATATCAATTATTATTACAGAAAAATATATTATTTTCGTAGGAGTTTTGGGTTTCGCAACGTGCAGATAACAATTGGAAAAGAGAAAAATGTAAGTATCAATCTTATGGAAAGATAGAAGGTCAGGGCAGTTCTTATTTTCCTCCTTTAGAAGTTATGTTTAATACATTGGATAAAAAGGCTTTTTTATTATGTATGGTAGTAATTGAGAAGGAGGGTGAAAGTCCTATGATAGAAAGTGTTCAGCGGCAAAGTGAAAAGTTTGATGGATTGGCTAATGATTATGATCGTTATCGTCCTCGCTATCCCCTTACTTTATTTAAAACCATGCTCCATCCTTTTAAGAACAAAAAGCATTTGTCCATTGTGGATGTGGGTGCTGGGACAGGCATCGCATTAGAGGGAATTGTTAAATTTTTAGGAAATGAGCACCAATATCATGCTATCGATGTATCGGCAGATATGATTAAGCAGGGGCGAAAAAAATTTCCTACGGTGCAGTGGTATCAGGGCCGTGCCGAAGACCTATTGCCTCAAATTGGCGAGGTTGATCTTGTCATTGCAGCGCAAGCGTTTCAGTGGATGGATCGTCCCAAGTTGCTTTGTTCTGTTTCAGATCAACTTCGAGTCAATGGTGTCATGGCGGTTATTCAAAATAATCGTGATTTCAAGCATAGCGAATTTCTAGAGGCTTATGAGACATTGTTAGAGAAAATGAGTCCGAATTATTCCCGTTATTATCGTAATTTTGATTTTTTACAGGAAATGACTGATGGCTTTGGGGTAGATCCAGAAAAGATTTTTTTTCATACGCACAATTGGACGATGATGATCCCATCTGAAGCTTTTATTGGAATGAGCCGCTCTTCAACGCAAGCGCAACGCGCTATTGTTTGCTATGGGGAAGAATATTTGCGGCAATTGGTCGCATTGATAAAGAAATATGAAGTGCAAGGCAATTTGGAGCTTTTGTATCGAAGTGAGCTCTATATGTATGCAGGATAATCCGATATCGATGATTGCTTTTGCTCTTTTAGCACATCAGAGTGGGCGGTATTCAGGAAATTAACGCCTTATTAAGGCAGACTTTGAGGGCGAAAGTTTTTTTCTTCAGCATTCACATTGACATCTTATTACCGCTGATTTTCATTGTTCACTTGATATGAGAGAGTTTAAATAGAAAATTTATGCAGTGCATTATAGTATCGAAGCGCTTTTTTTACTGCAGTTTAACAACAGATTATTTTATAAAATAAGAAGAGGTAGATTGAATAGAAATATTTGATAATTCTTTGTTTTTATGATTGTTTTTTGTTATTAAATGAGAGTGTTTTTAATAAATTTTGACAAAAACAACTGAAAAAGTACAAAAAATTATCATAATCAGAAATTTGTAGTAAAAAAGGTAATGGCTTGGAAGCACCTTTAAAAAACAACTCATTTTGAAATTATCTCTAAATTCAGATTCAATATAACAAAAAAGTAAAATATAAATATGCTATATGAAGCATTTCTCTGTTTAAAAGATATAATATAAAACAATATATTAATTATTTTTTTTTGATATAAGAAAACTTCTTTTATTTTCTATTTTAAATAACGGGTTAGGCCGATTCTTATGTGGTTTTATTGAAGATGTGTTTTTCAAGGTTTAATCTGGCGCTTTAAATACAATTTTAGAAGTCGCAAATAAGCTCAATTTCTTCTCTGTTGTGATGTGTTAAATAAGTTTTTTAATTTTCTATAGAGTTTGATTTTTGCAATCATGATAGATTGTGACAGCTATCTATTTAAGGTTTTTATAAGTTTAGTAAGAATAGCTTGATAATAAATCCATTGATTTTTTCATCTTTACGCTTCATAAAAGAATAAGCCTGCACCATCACGCACTTTGTCATTTCCCAATGTTGCGACAGTCCTTGACATGGTTTATAAGAGGAGTAGTCCTTTTTTGTACAGTTTATCCATACGCCAATTTCGCTTATGACGTGCAAGCGAATGGTTTTGATTGATTCAACATACACAGATTTGGAATGAGAGAGTTTTAAGATATTCAGCTCTCTCATTTAATATGAATCATGCTAGATTATAATTATAAATTAATGCGTTATCTATTTTTAAAATCCATGACCTTGGTTGTGTTTGTCAATATTTCATTTTCATTTATCGTCAACTATTCTACTTTTGGATAATAACTCCATTGTAAGGAATACCTTTAAGAAAGCATTCTCGCTTTAAAGAGTCGTTATAGTTTTTTTTGTTTTATAGAAGGATCAATAATGCTAAACGTTATACTTTGATAAAAAAAAAGAAAGTAGATTATGACTATTATACTGAAACCGAGCGAGGTGACGCTTAGTGAGCTTGCAGCTATTTATTTTAATGGTGAAGTGAGTAAACTTCATAATGACACGCATTTAGCTATCGAGAAAGGGGCTCAGCGCATTGCTGAAATTGCTGCTGGAAGTGAGCCTGTGTACGGTATTAATACTGGTTTTGGGAAGTTGGCTTCCATTAAAATTGATGCGGACGATGTCGCTGTTTTACAGAGAAACCTTATTTTGTCCCATTGTTGTGGGGTAGGAGAGCCTTTAGCTGAAAATATTGTGCGTTTGATAATGAGCTTAAAGCTTATCTCTTTAGGAAGAGGGGCTTCAGGAGTTCGTCTAGAATTGGTAAATTTGCTGGAAAATATGCTTGCAAAGGGCGTCATTCCTGTCATCCCTGAAAAAGGGTCTGTTGGTGCTTCAGGTGATCTAGCTCCACTTGCTCACATGGCGGCTGTTATGATGGGAGAAGGAGAAGCATTTTTTCAAAATATTCGTATGAGTGGGGCGGTTGCATTAGAGAAAGCGGGATTGTCCCCTATTATTTTAGAGGCAAAGGAAGGTCTAGCTCTTATTAATGGAACTCAAACATCAACAGCCCTTGCACTTGCTGGTCTTTTTCGAGGTTATCGGGCATTGTGTGGTGGATTGTTGGCAGGGGCTTTGACGACAGATGCTATCATGGGATCAACGGCGCCATTTCATCCTGATATCCATATTTTACGAGGACATTATGGGCAGATTGCTGTATCGAAAACATTAGAAAAGCTTGTAGAGGATTCAGAAATTCGTGCAGCACATTTACGGGGGGATGAGCGTGTACAAGATCCTTATTGTATACGTTGCCAGCCACAGGTCATGGGGGCATGTTTTGATATTTTGCTGGCAGCAGCAAAAACACTGATTATTGAAGCAAATGCTGTTACAGATAATCCATTGATTTTAAGGAATGGTGAAGTTGTATCAGGTGGGAATTTTCATGCTGAACCTGTAGCGTTTGCTGCTGATCAGATTGCTCTTGCTTTATGTGAAATAGGATCTATTTCTCAACGGCGTATTGCTCTTATGGTTGATCCAGCAGTTTCTTATGGACTTCCAGCTTTTTTAGCGCATAATGCGGGTCTTAATTCAGGTTTTATGATTGCTGAAGTAACAGCGGCAGCTTTAATGTCTGAAAATAAGCAAATGGCCCATCCTGCTTCCGTTGATTCAATCCCAACTTCTGCCAATCAAGAAGATCATGTTTCAATGGCTTGCCATGGAGCGCGTCGGTTATTGGTAATGAGCGAAAATCTTTTTACACTTATTGGCATTGAAACGCTTGTTGCAGCACAAGGAATTGAATATCGTGCACCTTTAAAAACAAGTACTTTTTTGCAATCCGTTATAGAATGTCTACGAAAAAATGTTGCTTCTCTTAAGGAAGATCGCTATCTGGCTCCAGATCTTCATCAAGCACATATACTTGTGCGTGAAGGGCACTTATTATCTGTTTTACCAGAAACAATTTTTCCTTCATTAAGTTTTCAATAGTATTTGTTTGAAGGTCAATGCTGAAGGGCGGATATTGAATTTTAAAACTTTCTCATATGAAAATATAGAGGAGCGATACAATATTTGAATTATTTAATAAATCATATATTTATTACTGTATATATCTGATTTTTGTAGTTAACTAGATATTATGTTATTTTATAGAAACTATAAACTTAAAGCACCTATATTTTCTGATTTATATCAGAAATTTTAATATAAGTTAAATAATATCCACGAATTATATATTCGTGATATTATATTTCTATAAATATAAATATAAATTATAATATATGTATTGTATCGAGTAAAAATAAAAGTTTTATTTTATATTATTCTTATTTGTTAATACTTTATGAATTTTATAGTTTATTTTTGATATTTAAAATAAAAAAGGAGAAAGGAATGTTTAAAAGTGCTAAATTATGTGTTTCAATAACAGTTCTTTTTTTCTCTCAAATTCTTGAGATTCATGCAAATTTTAGGAGAGGTAGCTTTCCAGAGGAAGTTTTCATTATGATAGTGGCCCAAGAGAAAGAGCCTCTTATTTCAGCGAAAAACAAAGATTTTATTGCTATATCAGGGCAAATTCCCAGAGGTAAGGAGAACGCTATCATCGGACCAACAATCAAAGATGCTCTTTTTACCGTATATTTTTTTTTTCATTGGAAAGCTTGTCGTTAAGGCAGCTGGAGTCCTTAAAAGATGGGTTGTAGATACACTTTCTCATACTTTTGAAAACTTGCGAGATTCGTATTATCATTAATTGAGCTATTCAATTGGCGTAAAAAGTTTTTTTATAAGCTCAAAGAGAGTTGGCTTAAAGTAACAAAAAATTAATTGTATGCATAGTTAATGTGTTTGTTATGAATTTTTAGGCTTCTATTTCAGTGCACTGAAATAGAAGCCTAAAAGTTTAGATTACATTAAGGTTAATTTTCTCTGTAAAAAACTAGAGAATACGAAATGAATTAAATGACAATTATGAAAAAATTCATTATCACTTTATTTGAATAAAATAATACGAAATTGTAGGCTATAAAAGCTGAATAATTCGCAATAAAAGTATTTTTTCATTGTTTAGAGCAAAGTGTTGGACTGGCTGGTCTTCGATGTTTTTTGAAATATATTTGTGAAAGAAACATGAGGCTTTATTTCTCATAGAGCTGTTATCGTGGTGTGGATTGTCAGCATTTCAAAAAGTAAGGAAAGAAATGGCAATAAATGAACTGAAAAGAGGGATGAGTAAGCGCCAAGTTATTTTTTTAGCTCTTGGTTCTGCTATTGGAACAGGTCTTTTTTATGGGTCTGCACAGGCAATTAAGCTTGCGGGTCCCAGTGTTTTGATTGCCTATTGTATTGCTGGTTTAGCTATTTTTATGGTTATGCGGGCTCTAGGAGAGATGATACTTCATAATCCATTGCCTGGTTCTTTTGCTCGTTATGCGGCAAATTACATATCACCATTAGCAGGTTTTTTAACGGGATGGACATATGTATTTGAGATGATTCTTGTTGGTTTGGCTGATATTACAGCTTTTGCGACTTATATGGGGTTTTGGTATCCTGATGTTGCTCCTTGGGTATGGGCACTGAGTATTACATTAATCATCACAGGTATTAATTTAGCGGCTGTAGAAGTCTATGGTGAACTAGAGTTTTGGCTATCTTCTATTAAAGTTATCGCTATCATTGCGATGATTATTTTAGGAATAGCAATTATTTTTTGGGGGTGGGGTGAAGGTGCAGATTTTTCTACCGTTACTGTTCATAATTTATGGAAAAATGGTGGACTTTTTCCCAATGGTTGGTTTGGTTTTTTAGCTTGCTTTAGTGTTGTTGTTTTTGCTTTTGGTGGCATAGAAATCATTGGCATGGCAGTTATGGAAGTTCAAAACCCTCATCAAACGATTTCAAAGGCAATTAATTCTACTCCAGTTCGTATTTTGCTTTTTTACGTCATGACGTTAGCTATTTTAATGTCTCTTTATCCTTGGAATGAGATTGGTCTCATGGATAGCCCTTTTGTATCCATTTTTGAAAATCTTGGGATTTCATATGCAGCAAATATTTTAAATATTGTTGTTGTTACAGCGGCTATTTCAGCAATGAATAGTGGAATGTATGGTGCTTGTCGTATGATCCATGGTTTATCGCAGGAAGGTTATGCTTTAAAAAAGTTTCAATATTTATCAAAAAACGGTATACCAGTTTTTGTTATTTTGATGATCTTCGGTATTTTTCTTCTTGGTGCTGTCCTTAATTATTTTTATCATGAAAAGCTTTTTTTTCTTATTGCTGCAATGGCAACATTTGCGACAGTTTTTGTTTGGATGATGATTCTACTTTCACAATTTTTTATGCGAATTAAGATGCCTAAAGAAGCTCAGAATGGTTTAAAATTTCCCATTCCATTTTGGCCAATAGGATCGATTTTTTCTATTTTATTTATGGTTTTTATTTTTATTCTCCTATGGTATTTTGATGAGACACGACCAGTTTTAATTATAGGTGTTATTTGGATTGCTTGGCTTGTTATTTGTTTCTATGCACTTAAACTTTATAATTTTAAGCAAAAGAAGCTGAATAAAATGTGAATAGAGAAAAAACTCAAAACAAATAGCTGATGTCATCAGGAGAACAGGTGTTTGATTGTTTTCTCTAAAGGTTAGAACAATCTAGATTGAAAAATCTGCTCGTTATTATTTTGCTTTGGAAGTTTTTGTGAACCATTGTTTACGGTAACGACAAAATCATATAAATATTAGGCGTTTTTTTGATGGTGAGCTGTGCCATCAATATAAGTCTTTCAGGTTAAAATGCCTAACAGTGCAAATAGATTTTACCAGATACATGATTATAGGCAGATATCTTTTTCTAAACGTATTAATGAAGTTCTGTTTCACGAAAGAAGTTATTGTAAGAATTGTTTTTTAGCTCTTTAAAAAATTGGTTGTTTAAATTTTGTTGTTTAGAAAATTACTATTGCTTTTAGAAGCGAAGATAAAGTTCTTTATGTATTTTTTCTCAAAGAGGATTGGCGTTGGTAGAAAATAGTGGATAACAAAGTTACATGAGGCATTGTATCATTGTTTTTACAAAAACTTTAATAAACAGCAGCAAGGTATTACAATAAAATCTCATAGAAGAGTAAATTAAAGAGAACAATGAACGTGTGACAGTTTTACGATTCTTATTGCTCTCACAAGAGGAAGGATCAAACTTATTTTTTAATATTGATACAAGAGTAATTTTTATCACAAGTGGAGGCGGACAAAATGCACTCCGCAACTGTATTTCGGTGCAAAATTATTCGATATTACCATAAAAGGCGCTCAAGAACACTACAACCAGCAAAAAAATCATCGGAAAGTGGCTTTTTACACGAGAAATCTTCCAATAGCTCTGAACACACACAACAACAATTCTCTCTATCCTTGAGGCAACAGGCAATGTTGATATGGATGTACAATGAGATGCTACGATTATTGCTTCTCATCTGATTTCTGGTCAAGATATCAATGTAATGGGGGAAAGTATGACGATTGTTGGCATGACAGACCATCATAGCAGCCATTCACAGACGCATGAAACAGGTTTTGATGGGAATAAATTTGACTTTGTAAGCAGAATTATTGGCGGTAATGGCTATACCTACGAAACGATACCTGCTGGCAGTAACGTTTGGATAGAATGGTAGAGAGTGGCTACAAATCCCATAAATCCCCATACCTGTCTTGGAGATGCGGGTCCAAAATGCCAAAAATTTTATGGCACATCTCATTTAGAACAAAAGCCTTGAATTAGATCATGGAGTAAAAAATGAAACACATCGTAAAATTATTAAGTGCTGTAACTTTGTTAAGTATAGCTGGATGTCAGTTTAATAAGCCTCCTTCAGGATATTTGACTGCTTGGGAAAAACCAGGAGCAGATTTTACAGAGATAGGAAAAGGCTTGTTAGAATGTGGTATGCCAACTCCTTATGATGTCGATCCAGAAAACAGAAAGCAGAGCATCAATGCAAAAGCAACAACTTATGCTTGCATGCTTCAATCAGGTTTCCGCTATAAAGATGAAGAGGTAGCAAGAGCGGGTGGACCATGTTATACTTTTAGAGCCGAAAACTTGCCGATTTGTCGTTCAGGCGCAGTCATCCCGAGGCGCAGTGTCAAGAAGCGCTTGAACAGCCCTTTTTGTAAAAAATATAAAAATGCACCTGAATGCAAACCTTAAGTCTTGCTGTTTGTGACGATCACAATCCCTACCTTCATGTTTCTCATACCCGTACGCGGGGGGCTTAATTCAGCATGTCAATGCTATTTATTTATGGGTACCACAACTGTTGGCGCAATAATATGAAATATCTATTTTGGTTATAATCAAAATATTGATAATAATTATAAGCATATCGTTGATAGATAGATGATTTTAGTAATAATTTTACCGTATTTTTGATATAATAATTATGGCATAATCTTCGGAAAGATAAAAATAATATAGGTTGATAATGTTCATCATTGTTTTGGAAATAAAAAACAGCATGTAAAATAATTTATAGATTGTTTCGTAATATCAAAATTACTCAAGGATAGGAAAATGAAGCAGATTTTAAAATTATTAAGCGGGATAACCTTATTTGTTATGGCTGGATGCTACCCTGAGCAGCCTTCTCGAACAGCTGTAGATGCATGGGAAAAATCAGGTGCTGATCAGCTTGAGATCAAAAAAGCTCTGTTAGAATGTGGAATACAGCATCTTGATGGTCGTCTTGATACAGAAACAAGTACTGATGAGAAATTCAATGCTGAGGAGTCTGTGAATGCATGTATGATCCAAGCAGGTTTCCAAGATAAATTGGGAAGAATGAAGTGGTGTGAGAAATATAAAAATCTTCCAATTTGTCAGCCTGATGCAGTTATTCCTCAGCGAAGTGTAGAGAGGCGTTTGAATAGTCCTCATTGTGAAGAGCATAAAGAACAACCTGAATGTCAACCTTAAGTATTGAGGCTGCTGTAATCAAAAATCCTTCCATTCTTGTTTTTGCATGGGGGGTGGGATTGTTTCTTCAATATCTATATGCTAACAAAAGTCATCTTGCGTGTGAGAAAATATTAGAAGACTTATCAGTCTTTCTATCGTAAATATTGACGGAGGGGGAAATGAAAAAAACATTGAAATTATTGATTGCTATAATTTTATTAAGCTCTGCTGGGTGTATTAGCAAACCTCCCCCATCGACGTTAGAATTATGGGAAAAGTCTGGTGTCAGTAAGTCTATGGTCCAACAAGCACTGTCAAAATGTGGTTGGAAACCAATCTACGCTTCTTCTAAAAATATGGATTCGCGTGCAAGTGATTTTGCAGCAGTTTATGAGTGCATGACTAAAGCAGGTTATCGGTACAAATTACAAGATTCAAAGGGAATCTATTTTTCATCAACGCCGCGAAGTGATTCATTTTTAGTCAATTTAATGGTAGCAGGGTATCAGCAGGTTATGGACAATGATACTTTTGGTGTAACCAATTCGACACAACAAGAGCGAGATTTGATGTTACGTTTTGAAAATGATAAAAAGCGCCAGAAAATAAAAAAAGCTTTGCACAAGTGATCATCAACAGTAGAACGTTAATTTTTAAAGCAATAATTAAATAAAAATATTAAACGGGAGAAGAGAGAAATATAGCTCTTTTGTCTCTAATGTAGTTATATTCATCAGCTACGAGATTGGCAATAGTGTTGTTGTCAGATGATGCTAGCGGAGGATAGTGAGTTGTTGTTTAGAGAAATTTATTCAATATAAAGAATGGCAAATAATAGCTTTGCTAAAATATCTTCTTTAACGATAATAAACAGATAGCTTTCATAGAGCTAATTTTGATGAAATTTTATTTTGGTGTTTTTTAAGTTCAGAATGGTGAGTGTTTTACTGTATTTTAGATTTTATCAAAAGATCTAAAATATTACATTTATTAATTCAAATCATTGATGATAGGGTATTAGGAGAAGTTTTTTATTTATTCAAATTTCTTTGTTAGATATCTAGCATTTTTAATATAGAAATTGTGTACATTAGCTTATACATTAGTGTGCAATTTCTTGTTTTTTTGTTGTAGTTGAAGAGATGATGCGGTTATAGATTTCGTATACTGTATCTTTTTGTTCTGTGTTTTATTAAAACGTTTTAATCGTTTAATCTTAGAAGTTATTCTCATTTTGTTGTATTTTTATTTTTTGGTGGTGAGATAAATTGAATATTATATCTCTTCAAAATTCGCATTTTTTTACGTTTTTTTAAGATTGGTTTTTTGGCCTTTTGTAATTACAGTTTCCAGCGGTTTTTGAGATGCATTCTTTAAAGGGATTTTCATCCTAAATGGTATTTTTAAACTTTTTGTTCTTTCTTTACATAAAACACAAAACATATTATTGAATGCTATGATTTTATCATGAAAAATAAAATAATTTTGTTTGTTTTATTCTTGTTGTGTTTAATTTGTGGTTTATTTTTTTGCCAGCATTTTTTGTTTTTGTTGAAAAAAGAAAGTTTTGAAAAACAATGATAATCAAGGTATCTAACAATCACTTGTATTCGTGCGTTTTTACAGCAGCTATTTTTTCTTTTTTGTTAAATATAAATATTGAGGCACATTCTCATTCATATACATCACTGTCATGTGACAAAAACAAATTACCTTATGAATGCAGTGATGGTTCAAAGCATACAATTAGTGATAAAGTATATAAATTCACGGCGCCTGTTAAAGAAACGAATGGGGAGGATTGTTCTCTCATGTTACCTGCTGCTATAGTAGTGCAGGAGCCAAATACAGTTATTCAGGCAACGCGTGTAGAGGTTGAAGGGACTGCGGGTATAGAAGATATTTATGGTGTTTTTGTATCACGAGGGGGAAAAATTGTTTTGAGCGATTCAGCTTTTAAAAATGTATCAATAGGTCTTAAAGCTGATAATGGAATGATTGAGGTTGATCGTGGAACAATTGAGGCTTTTCAGATTGCTGCTTATGCAGAGAAGCGAGGAGCATCTGTTACGTTAACGAATACAAAAATTAAAGTGGAAGGTTTGGGTATCGGTCAAGAGAGTGCTCTTTTCGTTAGTGCTGATGCGGGTATTCAGATGAAAAGTGGATTTATTGATGTGAATGATGCTGCTGCGCTTTATGTGGGGAGAGGGGGGAGTGCGACTTTAGATGGTGTTACCATTGCTTCAAAATATCAAAAAACAGAAGACAAAGAAAATACAAATGAAAAAATTACACATACAGTTTTCAATGTAAAACATCAGGGTTCTGTTTATGTAAAAAATACGAATATTATTTCTACGGATGTTCATGTTTTAACAGTTGGACAAGATTCTAACACGCCATCCAATAACGGCAGGGAAGGAAATATTTTAATTTCGCGGGTTAATATTGAAGATTCAACAATTAAAGCAATAGGTAACAAACATGGTATGTATTTTGAGAGGGATGAGGAAAATGATGCGTATGAACAGGGGCTTGTCTTTTTGAAAAGGACGATTTTTGAGGTTCCAGATGGGACAGCTGTTCATAGTCATAACAGTCGTATTTATATTGGAGTAACAGAAGGTACAAAAATTTTTGGTGACTTATTATTAACAGCTGAAAAAGGGGGAAGTGTAGCGATTTTGGCTAATTCTTCTTCATTGATAGGAGGGACTCGTGTTGCCGATGATTCTATTGCTGAGCTTTATTTAACAGGGGGATCAAAATGGTTTTTGACAAAAAGAAGAGAGATCGATTTGCAAGTTGCAAACCGTACAAGTTCGTCTATTTCATTTGTGAAAGTTTCTGATAGTTTTATTGCTTTTGAGACTCCAATGTTTCAGGAGTATCAGACACTTCATATTGGGAAGGGAGAAAAAGAAGTTTATAGTGCGCAAGATAGGGCAGATATTTATCTCAATACGCATCTCAGTAGTGATGGTTTGCTCGATAATACAAAAACTGATCGGCTTTTAATACATGGTGATGTTTCTGGAAAAACAACAGTTTATGTGCAATTTTTTGCAGAAAATCAGGGTGAGATAGCAACCGGTGAAAATGCTCATAGTATTTCACTTATTCAGGTTTCTGGAAAAGCGGCAGAGGATTCTTTTCAGTTAAATCGTGCTTATATCGCATTAGAGGGTTTGCCTTACCAATATTATCTTCATGCTTATGGTCCAGCTTCTGCTCTTGGAAATGCACAAACTTCTCAAAGATTGGTTGAAGGAGATGGAGATTTTTGGGATTTCCGCCTTGAAAGTAAATATATTCAGCCTGCTTTAGAGGTGCCTGCTATTCCCCCTTCTGAGTTAAAGGTCAGAGAGGTTGTTCCACAAGTTCCGACCTATCTTTTGTTACCAAATGCGTTGTTTCATGTTGGGCTCATGGATATTAGTCATCAACAAAAGCAGTTGCAAGTTAGGCGGTCTATTCCTCGTAAATTATTAAAAGTTGAAGGGAACTTTGCTTTATCTGTCCACGGTTATGGTGGGAGTTATCGTTATGTCTCAGATCTTTCTACACTTAAATATGGGTACGATGGTCATGTTGATTATAACGCTATAAAAACAGATATTTTGCTCAAAACAATAGAGCGTGCATATAGTACGACATCTTTTGGGATTATGGGAACCTATGGAAAGCTTTCCTTACAACCTCATAACGTGGAACAAAGTCAAAAGAGTACATTTAATAAATGGTCATTTACGGCATATGCTAGTGTGAAACATTACACTGATTTTTATATAGATAGTTTTTTATCTTATGGTTTGTTTAAAGGGGATGTGCGTAGCCGTGTTTGGGGTAAGACGGCGACATTAAAAGCAAATCCTTTGAACGTGTCGTTTTCTGCTGGTAAAGTGTCTATGACAGGATATAAAGATCTTATTTTTGATCCGCAACTTCAGCTTATTTATCAACATCTTCAATTTGATAAGTTTCGTGATATTGATGGATTTGATGTTGAGATGAAAAAAATAGATCAATGGTTTATGCGTGTTGGTGGGCGTTTAAGTAAAACATTTACAGCCTCTGAAAAGGATCGTATCATTTCTTTTTATGGCAATATTCATCTTGCTCATTGTTTTGGTAAAGAACAATTTGTTCATTTTAAAGATGTTTTTCAGTTGAGTTCTTTTGGTTCTTCCTTAGAAGTTGGCTTGGGTGTCAATTCACAGTTTTCTTCTAAAGTTACACTTCACAGTGATCTTAGCTATCAGCATAGGTTAACCAAGGCTGGTTTTTCTGGAGTTCGTTTTTCTGGTGGATTGCGCTATCATTTTTAAGCAATCTTTTTAAAAATAATAAATGTGATTTTCGAAGTCTTGTTCTACTATCGGAATTAAAACCATTGTTTGTGCAGAATTTTTTAATAATGGTACCATGTGCTTTAATAAATATGAAAATATCATGTTGATTTATTTTTATCTGCTATAGCATTTCTCAAATGCTTTAAAAAATTTGTCCATCTGATAAACAGATTAAAATGAGAAAATCCTACAATATCGGGGTTCTTATTCAATATGAATAAAGATAAATTATCATTATAAATCAATGTTTTGCCATATGATGCTTAAGGTGTCATCGAGCCATTTGTGATAATTGCGTGCTTCTTCGTTTGAGTTATGAACAGAGAAAATAAAACCAGGATATCCACCAAATGCTGGTGGAGGTGGTGAAAGATGATTGGTTTCAAAGAAAATGATAGTTCTGGCGGTTTGAGGATGCTGTGCAACCTTATCGAGACCTAAAAATCCAGAAAACCGTCCATGACCACGAAGAGGAATAATATAATTTGCCGCCACTTTTTCAGCTGGAAGTATATCGGGAAGGTCTAAGTTTTTTTCAGCTAAAGCGGTATTCATACATAGTTTTGCAAATGAAATCCCTGTACTTTGCTCAACAATAAAATGGGAGACACCCGATCCACCTATACGAGCGCCAATCTCAATGATATAAGGTAAATTATGAGCATCTAGGCGTAGCTCTACATGGGCAGCACCTATATTTATACCAAGAGCTTTAACTCCAGAGCATGCAGCCTCACATAAAGCAATAATTAAAGGATCATCTATATCACAGCGTTGACGATAAATTGTTTCTTCAAACCATGGTCCCTCAGGCTGTCCCTTGTCTCCAATGGCCAGAACGTGTACACCTGCTGTATCAACAAAGCATTCTACGACAAACTCTTTTCCTGGCAAATACTGTTCTACTACTAAACCTACAGGTTTATTTTTATCATTAAAACGTGCCATGTCTTTATGCTGAACATTCCATACGGCTTTAATGAGATCAGGAAGTTCGGCGGAATTTTTAGCTAACATTACGCCTGTACTTGCCCATCCAGAGACGGGTTTAATAACGAGTGGATAATCCAAGGCTTGTGTTTGTGATAGGTCTTCTGGATGATCTATATAAAAGAATCCTGGTGTTCTTAAGCCTGCTTTAGCGAAAGCTTGACGCATGAGATATTTATTTCTGGTTAATGCTGCTACTTCTGGTTCAATACTTGGAGTATTGATTTTTTTTGCAGCCAAAGCTGTCCATAGGATGGCTTCTTCGCGAAGGGTCATAACCCCAGAAATATTGCGTTCTTTTGCTTCCGTTGCAAAAGTGTCTAGAGCTGCCTCTGGGTTATCAAAAACAGGAAGTTGCCAAGTTGAAGTTACTGCTGCGGGGTGTTGAGAGGGAACGCTTTCAGCGGTATCATAGATCATTACTAATTCGATATTAGCTGCTTGTGCTGCTTCAAATATAAATGGTAATTTTGCATTGCGCTGGCAAACTAACGCGAGTTTTTTCATTTTGTTTCCTCATTAAATTTGGAGTTTTGAGAATGGCGTTTATGTTGCCATGTAGATACCTTTGATGCATCTATAAATAAGAGTGTCATCCCTATAACAACTACAATCATAGCAATTATTTTGATCATATTGAGAGAAGGGCTCGAGCCGATTATCCATTCACATGCAATCACTGCAAAAGGGGATAATACGCCGATAGTGTTGGCGTATAATACGCCTCCTTCGGCTAAAACTTTTTGATATAATACGTAAACTGGTGCCGAGCAAACAGTTCCTAAAATCAATATTTTAAATATATCTTCTAACTTAAGATAGAAGAGTGGGGCAGGATCAAAAATAAATAATGGCATAAATGATGCTACAGAAATTGTCGTGATCCAAGCCAGTGAGGTGAGCAAAGGTAGATTTTTAAGATAACGTTTAGACAATAAGCCATAAGCAGAATAAGAAAGTGCTGCTGTTAAGGCAAGCACTACTCCTATCAGGTTATAATATCCACCTTCTCCACTATTTATATTGAATACTACAGCTGCTACACTGACAATTATCACTCCACTAAGCTTCAGCCATGAGAATTTAAGGACATTTGTCAATGCACCTAATATATAAGTAATTCCTGGAATAGTAGCGAGCACCATGGTTAAATCACTGGCTTTGAGCGATTTTAATGCACCAAAGCTGCATACAAAATACAGCGAAAATCCTAACACTGAGAGAATTAAAAAAGAAGGTATCATGGAAAGCAATGGTAGGGATCTGAAAACAGCTTTCTCACGAAATATTGCAATCAGCCATAAGGTGGCAGCGGTGGCAAACAACCTAAGTCCAACTGCATGCATGACGGGTATATTGCTAACCAAATTCTTAGATAATAACCAACTTATGGAAAACAATGCTAGAATGGCAAAAGTAAATAATAGTAACCGTCCTTTTATAAAACTCAATGATTTAATCCTCTAATCACTCGCTGTGCATAAGATGATGTTGAAAAATTAAATCGTGACTTTGAGGTCTGTGGTTTTCCAAGATTATTTTGGATATAATCTTTAGCTCCTGCCAAATAAGCGTCATCATCTAATGCTTCAAGTGCTTCTATATCTGCTATCATCAATATTATTACTTTTTCAAGACGCTCCAAATCAAATTGAAGATAACCTTGATTTGTTTCAATCAATGCTTTGTTCCGCATCAATATTTCAAAAAGCAAGATCCCTGTACCAGCATCGAATGTCATATGCTGATCAGAATCTTTTGGATAACGAAATATACGTTCTAATAGGATAAATTCAGTTATTTCTTTCCAAAATTTTGGATGATTTTGTAGCATAATACGCACTGTAATTAAATCAACTTTAGTTTCTTCTAGAAGACCTGTAAACCAATTTAATTTTATATACAGATTTTTATCCAATGGCCGCGGTCCGGTATGATGTGCATAGTCATGATAATAGCCCCACAAACAGCGAGCATCGTAAATGTCTTCTTTAGATAAGTTACGACTATGCAATTGACCGAACAGGAATTTACTATCTCGACCGAGTAAACGTTCAGCTTCCACAATTGTTTGCTTGTTGTAAATATCAAAGAATTTACTGAAAAAAAACAAAGCAAATGCTTGCTTATCAATTTTTTGAGCAGCTGCTACAGATTCTGGGAATAGAACAATGCAATTGCCTTCTAAAAAACCTCTTGATGCTATTCCCATTTTTATACATTGAAATGGTGATACATAATTATTTGTATATTTTGAGGCGTCAGCAAGATAGGCCGTTTCATGACGATATCCTGTAACTAATTCCAGCCGGAATCCTTCTGGATCAGGTCCATTTGTTGCACGCATTGGAGCCAAGAAAAACAAGGGCGCATCTGGTAATGGGGCTTTGAAAGCAGCCAAAGTGTTATCAAATTTAGGAGGGGTCGTTAAACCGCTGATCATCCACTGAAGAAGATCATCAGAAATGATCGCTAAAAGTTTTGGAGATAATCCATCAAGAATATTAGCATGGTGGTTCAGCAGAGTGATCAATTTATTAATCATATTACTATCTGCTGAAGTTGGTTCCTTAATGCTCCCATTTCGTTCTTGGCGCATACGGAATTTGTCAACTAAGTTAACAATGGAAAGAAGCGCTTCAGATTTTTTCATGATGAGTTGACTTTAGTGAGTGGAGCAAAAAGTCCATTGGCACTTGTCCAAAATTTTCGACAATACTCAGCCTATAGCGATTTGCCGCAACCGATGTTGTGATACAAGCATCGGCTTTTTCAGCCTTACAAAGAACGGCTGCATCAGCATTGCTGTTGGCAAATACTTTGTCATATTGATGAGCTACCAGAGATTGTGGGGCAGGATGAGTCGCTACGGTTTTAATTTCATCAGCGTTATTGCGTTTAGCTAAAACCATAGAGTGAGTAGGCATGATAAAGCTGTCAAATAATTGCATATCACCTAAACGGGTAAATATGAGTGTATGCAAATCAGGGTAAGCAGCACAGCTTAAGAGATATCCATCCTTTTTCTGAGCAAGTTCATTAAATGCTTCTTCAAGAGTTGCGTATAAGATAATACGGGATCTCGAGTCAGTGGACAAAATATTTTTATTGTGATTATCAAGCCACCACTGTGCTGCTGCTGCACAGTTAGTATCTGCAGGGCCAAGTGTATAGATAAAAGTATTATTTTCAGATTGCATGATCTCTATTCTTTTAATTATGCGACTAAATTTAAATTAGTGTGATATGATAGAGTATATCAAGAACAATGCGTTAAGTAATTTAGTGCTTTATAAAATAATGTATATATGAAAGAAAATTTACAATTATAATTTTGTCTGTTCATTATTCTATCATGCCGTAAAACAGCGTCGTTTAGGGGAGTAATTGAGCAGGAAAAATTCTATGCAGGGTATTTATTGGATATGTTAGAGAATTATTGGAATGGTTAAGCGAAGGTGAATGACACGTAAACCGCACTGCTCTATCATTTTTTGGATGAGCAGCGTTTTTGAATCTGTTCATATTGATAATACTATTATAGGTGAATAATAAGCAAATTGGTAAGGCGTGAACATCTTTGCCATAAAACTCAATATATTTAACTTCTTAATTAAGATAATACTTTTAGAAATTGTTTTACTATTATGATTGTATTAAATATATAAAAGGCAATCATCATTGTCTTGTTTGTAAAAGAAACATGAAATATAACTCTTAAATCAGATTGAGATTGGCAAGATTTTTTTCTTCTTTGGAATCGTTAAGAAGGTCAGATTAAACCTTATTCAAGCTACAGAACCTAAAGAAACAGTCGTTTTTTTTGAAAAGATCAGAGGTAAACAAATATGCGTGAGATTTTGGATCATGTTGATATGCCATTGAATAAGAAGAGTTCTGTTCAAAAGGTTCAAAATCTTTCATGCCAATCACACCCAAAACGGTTTTATAAGCAAGTGAAGATCGCTTGTGAGGAGGCCGGCTTTACGATTTTGTTGGATGAACGTCCCGTAAAAACGCCCGCAAGGCGTCATTTTCATGTGCCAACAGAAGTGTTTGCTGAATATGTTGCTCAGGAATTTGAGAACCAAAAGCACGTTGTTGATCCTGCAAAAATGCCGATGACGCGTTTGGTTAATACTGTTATTGATGGTATCGCTGATGATATGCAGGTGGTTTTTGAAGATTTATTGCGTTTCGTTGCATGTGATATGATCTTTTATCGTGCACAGACACCTAAAGAGTTGGTGCAAAAACAATCTGAGCAATGGGATCCTTTATTAGATTGGGCAGAAAAAAAACTGGGTGCAAGGTTTTATTTGACAGAAGGGCTGATGCATGTGGAACAATCACCAGAAGCACTTCAAGCTGTGAGTCATTATTTACGTAGCGTTGAGTCTGCTTATATGCTTGCTGCACTTCATATGATGACAACATTAACGGGATCTGCTCTCATTGCTCTTGCTGTTGCTGCGGGAAACATTGATGCTGATCATGCTTGGTCTATTGCCCATTTAGATGAAGATTGGATGATGGAGCAATGGGGAACGGATAAAGAAACAATAGCACGCCGTTCTCATAAAAAAGTTGAATTTAATGCTGCTGCTACAATTGTTACAACTTGTTTATAGGGGAAAATCTTTTATTTACGTGCATTCTTTTCGCTCAGAGTATTTTTGTGACTTTTTGAGGATTGGTTTTTACTTTATCAAGTCCAGGAAATAGTTCATTGGTTATGGTTAAGAGCGCTTCGTCATTACCACGGATAAAATACCATTGGTTATCGTGAAGTAGGGCAATAATTTCAGTTTGAATAGAGCATTTTTTTCCAGCATTTGTTGTGGTTACAAGCTCCACGGGTATAACAAAATAAGGGGTACCATTATCAAGGGTACCTTCACGTTTTTGTTTTTGATCAATGTTGATCGTTTCAATCTTGTAACTTTCTGCCAACCGTTCTATTTGGCTTTTCATGATTTGTAGAAATTGCGATTGATTAAGATTTTTTTTGGCGGTTAAGCGGTTGATGACTTGGGGAGGAATAGCATTTAAGATGGCATTTGCATCGGCATTTTTAAGTGCTTTACTATAAGCAGATGTTGCTTTTTCAAGAGTTGTAAGTTTTTGGTTGGTTATTGTATGTGCTTTAGTTGTTGATGTGATAAAGACAATGCATAAAAGAACGGAAACGAGAAAACAAATTCGCGGCATTAGAAACCTTTGTTAATTCATTTGAAGAGATTCAACACATTATAAAGGAAAAGCGGATGAGCAAAAAGCCTCTTGCGCTTTTGCATGAGAAGAATATCCACAAAAATGGAGGCTTTTGCCTCCACTTTAAAAATCAAAAGAATACGTATTAATTGTTTAAACAGAATAGTACATATCAAATTCAACAGGATGGGGTGTTGTTTCGTAACGCAAGACTTCTTGCATCTTTACTTGAATGAAGGAATTAATCTGATCATCATCAAAAACGTCGCCAGCTTTAAGAAAGCCACGATCTTTGTCAAGTGCTTCAAGCGCTTCACGCAGGCTTCCTGAAACAGTAGGGATTTCTTTAAGTTCCTTTAAGGGAAGATCATAAAGATCTTTATCCATAGCATGTCCGGGATGAATTTTGTTTTTGATACCGTCAAGACCAGCCATTAAAAGGGCTGCAAATGCCAAATAGGGATTTGCTGTTGGGTCTGGAAAACGAACTTCTACGCGTTTTGAATTTGGTGAGGAGCTCATTGGAATACGGCAAGATGCAGAACGATTACGTGCTGAATAGGCAAGAAGAACAGGAGCTTCATAACCAGGAACCAAACGTTTATAGGAGTTTGTAGATGGGTTGGTAAAAGCATTTATTGCTTTTGCGTGCTTAATAACACCACCGATAAAAAACAGACAGGTTTCTGATAGTCCAGCATATTCATTTCCTGCAAAAATGGGTTTGCCATCTTTCCAAATGGAAATGTGGACATGCATTCCAGAGCCGTTATCACCAAAAACTGGTTTTGGCATGAAGGTTGCTGTTTTCCCATAACTGTTTGCTATTTGATGTACAACATATTTAAAAATTTGCATCTTGTCAGCCTCGCGAACAAGTGTATCAAAACGAATACCCAATTCATGTTGGCCCGCTGCTACTTCGTGATGGTGTTTTTCGACCTGTACACCCATATCTTTGAGTGCTGTGAGCATTTCAGAACGCATATCTTGGCAGGAATCAATCGGCGGAACAGGAAGGTAGCCTCCCTTTATTCGTGGGCGATGCCCTAGATTTCCTGTTTCATATTCCGTATCATCATTAGAGGGAAGTTCACTTGAATCGAGTTTAAACCCTGTGTTGTAAGGGTCCGTTTTATAGCGCACATCATCAAAGATAAAAAACTCTGCTTCTGGACCCACATTGATTGTATCTCCAATGTTTAAAGATTTCATATACACCTCAGCCCTTTTGGCGATAGAACGAGGATCTCTACGATAAAACTCACCAGAGACAGGATCAAGTACATCACAAAATATGACCAAAGTAGATTGAGCAAAAAAAGGATCAATATGTGCTGTTGCTGGATCTGGCATTAAAACCATGTCAGATTCATTAATTGTTTTCCAACCAGCAATTGAAGAACCATCAAACATGACACCATCACTAAAAGTATCCTCGCTGATCTCTGCGATATCCATTGTAATGTGATGCAATTTTCCTCGTGGATCAGTAAAACGTAAATCAACAAAACGGATTTCGTTGTCTGTAATCTGTTTGATAATATCTGATGCGGTTGTCATATTCAATTTCCTTAATATGGCGTTGAGGTGGATAAAAAAGTGAATTTTCCTGTTATTTATTAAAGGGCATCGATACCGGTTTCGTCTGTGCCTATACGAATTGCATCATCAATGGAAAAGACAAATATCTTTCCATCCCCTATATGTTTGGTTTGAGCTGCTTTACGTATTGCATCAACAGTTTGTTCCAGTTTTTCATCGGACACAACAATTTCAATCTTTACTTTAGGTAGAAAGTCAACAACATATTTCGTACCACGATAAAGTTCTGTATGTTCCCTTTGACGACCAAAACCTTTCGCTTCTGTTACTGTAATACCATGTAACCCAATTTTTTGAAGCGCTTCTTTCACTTCATCAAGTTTGAAAGGTTTTATAATGGCTTCAATTTTTTTCATGCTGAAATTATCTCCAACGTTATTTTGTCTTTTTAGACTGCATCACATTATATTGACAACTGTAAGATGTCCAACAGATACTTTGTGCACAAAAAGTCGAAAATAATGACACTCTATGCTCTGTTAGGAGAGTTTCTTTTGTAGAATACAGCCAAATACTGTTTTTTGGGAAAAAAACTTACAATTCTTATACAGAATTCAAATAATATAATAAAAGAGTTTTGTTTCTTTTTTATTAGATAATATCTTGACTTATAAGGATAATTAGACGCTCTCCACATTGAATGAGAAACTCTAATAGCGTAAGATTTTCTCATTTTAGATCTTTTTATCGTCAATCAATCAAAACGATACTTTTATATATCATAAATAGTTATGAGTGTGTGGATAACAACATTTGAAAAAAGAAATAAAATGCTTTTTATGAAAGCTTTCGATAATTAAAGGCTTTACAATATTAGGGAGTAGGGAAGACAAATATTGGAAAAGAGTGTGATGATGCCGATTCATAAATGTAAAGATGGTGGTGTATAATAATGAGTTTATCATTATAGCATTCATAGGAGCCGTTGTGAAATGGGCTTGAGAGCATTGAGAAATGTTTCTTTAAAACAGATGTGGGAATTGGCAACGCAAATATATTCCGTTTGGGGCGTTTTGTTCCTTCGTGAGGAATGTGATCTTCATTAAGGAACGCGATAAATAAAAGTGTGAAGCAATGGCAATCTTCATTATAAGATATTGCTGTGGATGCCTTGGAAAATCATAAAGATAAATTAAAAGGAAATGGAAATATAGAAATTTATTTATACCCTTAAAACTTCATATTCTTCCCAGTTTAGGTTGTCTGGTCGTTTCAGGTATAAACAAAACAGAGAATAAATACGCAATTATGTGCGCGTTCCTATTTGGCAATACGACAACTGAAACAGCTTATAAAGCGCTAAATTGTTTTTAGTCTTTGCTTCAAACGTGTTGCACCACTGGAATTAGGTGTTGGTTTACAGGTAATAATAAAAGTACAGGCTTTGTTAGTATGCTGTATTTTACAATAGAAAGCGTTTCTAAGAATTGGAATTATAGAGAGATGGGCGCAGTAAAACATGTTTTAGAAATTTTCCCGTATAGGAAGCGGGAACCTTAATGATGTCTTCAGGGCGTCCAATTGCAACAATTTCACCACCGCGATCTCCACCTTCTGGTCCTAAATCAATAATCCAGTCGGCTGTCTTTATAACATCAAGGTTATGTTCAATGACTATAACTGTGTTGCCTTGCTCGACTAGTTCGTGAAGCACTTCAAGAAGTTTGGAAATATCATGAAAATGTAAACCTGTTGTCGGTTCATCCAAAATATAGAGTGTACGTCCCGTTGTTTTACGAGAAAGTTCTTTCGCAAGTTTTACACGTTGTGCTTCCCCACCAGAAAGTGTGGTTGCTTGCTGTCCTACTTTTATGTAACCCAATCCTACTTTAATGAGAGTTTCCATTTTATTATGAATAGCGGGAATAGCTTGGAAAAATTCCTCTGCCTTTTCAATTGTCATATCCAAAATATCGGCTATAGACTGTCCTTTGAATTTTATTTCTAGTGTTTCTCGGTTATAGCGTTTTCCTTTACAGACATCGCAAGTAACATAGACATCAGGTAAAAAGTGCATTTCAATTTTGATGACTCCATCACCTTGACATGCTTCGCACCGTCCTCCTTTAACATTAAATGAAAAACGCCCAGCTTTGTAACCGCGGGCTTTTGATTCTGGAAGATCGGCAAACCACTCACGAATCGGTGTAAAAGCACCTGTATAGGTTGCGGGATTAGAGCGTGGGGTGCGTCCAATAGGAGACTGGTTGATATCGATGACTTTATCAAGAAATTCTAATCCTTCAATTTTGTCATAGCTGGCAGGGCTGTGATGAGAGCCCATGATATGATGTGATGCTGCTTTGAAAAGCGTTTCAATAAGAAATGTTGATTTTCCTCCTCCAGAAACACCAGTTATGCATGTGAAGGTTCCAAGAGGAATATTCGCATTGATATTTTTGAGGTTATTGCCTTTGGCGCCGATGATTTTAAGTGTTTTCGTTTTTGATATTTTGCGTCGCTCTGTCGGCATT
This sequence comes from Bartonella sp. AP331QHHD, assembly GCF_042195905.1. Taxonomy (NCBI): domain Bacteria; kingdom Pseudomonadati; phylum Pseudomonadota; class Alphaproteobacteria; order Hyphomicrobiales; family Bartonellaceae; genus Bartonella; species Bartonella sp. AP331QHHD. The sequence goes on along the minus strand of NZ_JBHIPG010000082.1, from coordinate 132,545 downwards.
TTAACAGCCATTTTTCCTGAAAGGTATTGGCCTGTGAGAGAGGCTGAATTTTCTATAATTTCCTGCGGTGTTCCTTGCGCTATGATTTCTCCACCATGAACGCCTGCGGCAGGCCCCATATCGACAACATAGTCTGCTGTGAGAATAGCATCTTCATCATGTTCAACAACAATAACTGTATTGCCAAGATTACGCAAATGGCGCAGCATTTCCAACAGGCGTTCATTATCGCGTTGGTGTAAACCGATAGATGGTTCATCTAAAATATAAAGAACGCCTGTAAGACCAGAACCAATTTGGGATGCCAACCGAATGCGTTGGCTTTCTCCCCCTGAAAGCGTTCCTGAATTTCGAGACAAGGTAAGATATTCCAATCCTACATGATTTAAAAAAGCCAAGCGTTCACGAATTTCTTTTAAAATACGTACGGCGATATTACGTTGTTTTTTTGTGAGATATTGATGAACATTGGCAAACCAATCATCTGCCTTTAGAATAGAAAGATCTGATATTTGCCCAATATGCATTCCGTTTATTTTTACAGCAAGTGCCTCTGGTTTTAAACGATAACCGTGACAAGCTGGGCAGGGCGAAGAAGACATATAACGTTCGATTTCTTCTCGAGACCAAGCAGAATCGGTTTCTTTCCAGCGTCTCTCCATATTAGGGATGATTCCTTCAAAGGGTTGGGTCGTTTTATGCGAACCAGAATTATTTTTATAGATAAAAGAAATTTCATCTCTTTTTGTACCGTAGAGAATAGCCTGTTGTGCTTCATTAGAGAGTTCACACCATTGATCTGTGAGTTTGAAACCGTAAGCTTTTCCTAATGCTTCTAAGGTTTGTTTATAGTAAAGTGAATCTGACTTAGCCCAAGGGGCAATGGCGCCATTCTTGAGGGTAAGATTTTTATTGGGCACAATTTTCAGTGGATCCATTGCTTTTTTTATGCCCAGTCCATCGCAGAGAGGACAGGCGCCAAAAGGATTATTGAACGAAAAAAGGCGTGGTTCAATTTCAGGAATAGAAAAACCCGATACAGGGCAGGAAAACTTTTCTGAAAAAATGAGCCGTTTGTGTGTATCATTTTTTGATTTATGAGCAGATTCCTTTGTCGTTTCTTTTTGTGCTAAGGGGTGGTCTGCCATTTCAGCTATGGCAAGCCCATTTGCTAGCTGTAAACAGGTTTCTATACTATCAGCCAAGCGAGAGGTGATATCCTTCTGTACAACAATGCGGTCTACCACGACATCGATGTCGTGTTTATATTTTTTATCAAGAGGTGGAATATCAGCGATTTCATAGAATTTTCCATCAACTTTAGCGCGTTGAAATCCTCTTTTTAAAAGTTCTGTTAGCTCTTTTTTATATTCTCCCTTTCGTCCTCGCACTAAGGGTGCCATAATAAAAATTCGCGTTCCTTCTGGTAAGGCCATAATTTGATCCACCATTTGGCTTACTGTCTGGCTTTCAATAGGAAGTCCTGTTGCAGGAGAATGAGGAATACCAATACGTGCAAAGAGAAGACGCATGTAATCGTGGATTTCAGTAACGGTACCTACCGTTGAACGAGGGTTGCGACTGGTTGTTTTTTGTTCAATGGAGATAGCTGGAGAGAGACCGTCTATGCGGTCGACATCGGGTTTTTGCATGACTTCCAAAAATTGGCGTGCATAGGCTGAAAGGCTTTCGACATAGCGGCGTTGTCCTTCAGCGTAAATTGTATCAAACGCTAAGGATGATTTCCCTGATCCAGAAAGTCCTGTTATAACAATGAGTTTATCACGAGGCAGATCGAGATCAATATTTTTAAGGTTATGCTCACGTGCACCGCGAATGGAGATATATTTTTGATGAGTCATACTTTATCCTTGGCATATGTGGCAAAAATTGAGCACCTAAAATGGAATAAAACTGTTTTTTTAGAATTATAATGTGTTTAACTGCTTTAATGCAAAAGGAAGGTATAAGTTTTGTGAAAAAAATACAAATGAGCAGCTTTTTATTCTCTCGTGGTCGAATAAACTATGCGTTTTTATCATCTTTTGTTATAATTACACTGAATACAATATTGGTAAAGGATAGCAATACCCATATTGATAGTCAATTGCGACATGTAAATTGAAGGTCAAGATGGTTATAACTGTTATAGAACAGAGTATTTTACAAATTAAAATTTTGGAGTTTATGCGATGGCTGGTAGCCTTAATAAAGTTATTTTGATTGGTAATCTTGGTGCGGATCCTGAAATCCGCCGTTTGAATTCTGGTGATCAAGTGGCAAATCTGCGTATTGCTACTTCAGAAAGTTGGCGCGATCGGAATACAAATGAGCGAAAAGAACGCACTGAGTGGCATAGTATTGTTATTTTTAATGAAAACCTTGTCAAAGTTGCAGAGCAATATTTAAAAAAGGGCAGCAAAATTTATATTGAGGGGCAGTTACAGACACGAAAATGGCAAGATCAAAATGGAAATGACCGTTATACAACAGAGATTGTTTTGCAAAAGTACCGTGGCGAATTACAAATGCTTGATGGGCGGGGAGCTGCGAGCGGGGAGCAAGGAGCAAGTCAAGGGGGGAGTTATAGTGGTGGCTTTGCCGATAGTCACTCAAATCAGAGAAATGCTTTTGGTCAAAATAATAATCAATTGGGAGAAAGTTTTTCACACAAATTAGATGATGACGTCCCTTTTTAAGAGTCTTTAAATTGCAGTATTATGATCATTTTATGGTTTGCTTGTTTCAGATTTTTGAAGTTTAGCGAAGTGAAAATTGTTAATTATTATTGGTAATTTAAAATATAAATTAATAACATCTTGAAAAATATTGTTAAATTTCTTTTTTGTCATGGGAGAGAAATTAGCATTTTTGTGTATTTTTCGCTATAAATAAAGTGAAATGATTCTTTTTTGAAAGTTTTGAAATTGTGACCGATCTTACTCCACACCCAGAACGTGATGTGCTAACCGGTATTGAACCAATCAGTATTATTGATGAAATGCAACGCTCCTATCTCGATTATGCGATGAGCGTGATTGTTTCACGTGCACTCCCTGATGTCCGTGATGGTCTTAAGCCTGTTCATCGACGTATCCTTCATGCTATGAATGAGATGGGGCTTTCTTTCAATAAGTCGTATCGTAAATCTGCTGGTGTTGTTGGTGAGGTTATGGGGAAATTTCATCCCCATGGTGATGCTTCAATTTACGATGCATTAGTGCGTATGGCGCAGGACTTTTCTTTAAGAAATCCATTAATTGATGGTCAGGGAAATTTTGGTTCCGTTGATGGTGATCCACCCGCGGCTATGCGCTATACTGAGTGTCGTTTAGAAAAAGTTTCAGAAGAACTTTTAGCTGATATTGATAAAGATACTGTTGATTTTCAGGATAATTACGATGGGCGTGAGCGTGAACCGGTTGTCTTACCAGCGCGTTTTCCCAATCTTTTGGTTAATGGGTCAGGGGGAATTGCTGTGGGAATGGCAACCAATATTCCTCCCCATAATCTTGGTGAAGTCGTTGATGGTTGTATCGCTTTGATTGATAATCCCGATATCACACTCGATAAAATAATTGAAATTATTCCTGGTCCGGATTTTCCTACAGGGGGTATTATCCTTGGCCACTCTGGTGTTCGTGCAGCTTATGAAACAGGGCGTGGCTCAATCATTATGCGTGCTAAAGTTGAGATCGAAGAAATTCGCAGTGGTCGACAAGCAATTATTGTGAGTGAGATCCCTTATCAAGTTAATAAGGCAACAATGATTGAGAAAATGGCTGAATTGGTGCGCGATAAACGCATTGAGGGAATCTCTGATTTGCGTGACGAATCTGATCGTGATGGATATCGGGTTGTTATTGAGCTGAAGAAAGATGTTGTTGCGGAAGTTGTTTTAAACCAATTATATCGGTATACGCCGCTACAAACTTCCTTTGGTTGTAATATGGTTGCTTTGAATGGGGGAAAACCCGAACAGATGACGTTGCTTGATATGCTTCGTGCATTTGTTTCTTTTCGGGAAGAAGTTGTCAGTCGGCGAACAAAATATCTTTTGCGTAAAGCGCGTGAGCGAGCACATGTTTTGGTTGGCCTTGCCCTTGCTGTTGCCAATATTGATGAAATTATAGCGCTTATTCGCAAAGCTCCTGATCCGCAGACAGCACGTGCACAGTTAATGGAGCGACGCTGGCCAGCGATGGATGTCGCGCCTTTGATTAAACTTATTGATGATCCTCGTCATATTATTCATGAGGATGGTACTTATAACCTCTCTGAAGAACAGGCGCGTGCTATTTTAGAATTGCGTTTGCAACGATTGACAGCCCTTGGGCGTGATGAAATCGCTGATGAATTGAATAAAATTGGCGTGGATATCGCTGACTATCTTGAGATCTTGGCATCACGCGTACGCATTATGTCTATTGTTAAGGATGAGTTGAGTGCTCTTCGTGAGGAATTTGCAACGCCGCGACGTACCGTATTTGGTTTTGGTAGCGCTGAGATGGAGAGTGAAGATCTGATCGCACCAGAGGATATGGTGGTAACGGTAAGCCATAGTGGCTATATTAAGCGTGTGCCTCTTAATACCTATCGTGCACAGCGACGTGGTGGTAAGGGGCGTTCTGGTATGTCCACGAAGGATGAGGATTTTGTAACGCGGTTGTTTGTTGCCAATACGCATACTCCGGTTCTTTTCTTTTCATCACGTGGGATTGTTTATAAGGAAAAAGTTTGGCGGCTGCCGCTGGGGACACCCCAATCGCGTGGGCGGGCTTTGATCAATATGCTTCCTTTACAACAAGGTGAGCGTATTACAACGATTATGCCTTTGCCTGAAGATGAAGCGAGCTGGAGTGCATTAGATATTATGTTTGCGACAACACGTGGAACTGTGCGTCGTAATAAATTATCAGATTTCGTTCAGGTTAATCGTAATGGTAAAATTGCGATGAAACTTGATGAAGAAGATGAAATTCTTTCTGTTGAAACCTGTACAGAACATGATGATGTTGTTCTAACAACAGCCAAAGGACAATGTATCCGTTTTCCAGTTGTTGATGTTCGGGTCTTTGCTGGGCGTAATTCTGTGGGAGTTCGTGGTATCAATTTAGCTAAAGGCGATAAAGTCATTTCGATGACAATTTTAGAGCATGTCGAGGCGACGTCCATTGAGCGTTCTGCTTATATTAAACGTGTAATGAATGAACGGCGTGCTTCTGGTGCAGATGCTGATGTTGAAGATGTTATAACTTTTGATGAAGAAGATGGGGGTGCTGAAACAGAGTTAACAGATGAACGTTATGCAGAACTTCATGCACGTGAACAAATGCTTTTGACAGTGAGTGAGTTTGGTTATGGTAAACGTTCTTCTTCCTATGAGTTCCGGATTTCGGGACGTGGCGGAAAGGGGATTCGCGCAACAGATCCATCTAAAACAGCTGAAATTGGTAAATTAGTAGCGGCTTTTCCGGTGAAGGCGCAAGATCAAATTATGTTGGTATCAGATGGGGGGCAGCTTATTCGTGTCCCTGTTGAGGGAATTCGTACTGCTGGGCGCTCAACTAAGGGAGTCACAATTTTTAATACAGCCAAAGGTGAAAGAGTCGTATCGGTTGAACGTATTTCTGAACCTGAAGATGATACGAGTTCATTAGATGATGAAGGTGAGAAGCATTCTGATACAGTTGATATGAGCGAAGAAAAATAATTTTTAAGAGGAAGGAGTAAAGTCATGAAAATTGCTCTTTACGCGGGTTCTTTTGATCCTCTTACAAATGGTCATCTTGATGTTTTGAAAGGGTGTTTTGTGTTAGCTGATAAGGTGGTCGTCGCTATAGGGATACAGGCTGACAAAAAAACACTCTTTAGCTTCGAAGAGCGTGTTGATTTCATTACGCAGGTAGGGAAAGACTTATTTGGTGCAGATTCTAATCGATTGCAGGTTCTTTCATTTAGCAACCTTCTCATTGAGAAGGCGCGTGAAGTTGGTGCTTCATTTCTCATTCGTGGATTGCGTGATGGTACTGATCTTGATTATGAAATGCAAATGGCAGGAATGAATGGTGTTATGGCTCCTGAATTGCAAACTGTTTTTTTGCCGGCAAGTGTTTCTGGGCGCGCGATAACTTCTACATTGGTACGCCAAATTGCCTCTATGGGAGGTGATGTGACACCATTTGTACCGCCCAATGTTGCACAAGCTTTAAGCTCGAAATACCAATCTTTTAGGGGAGAATAAGTGTGTCTCGTAGAATTTTTGCTGTTTTGATATGTGTGTTTTGTTTTTTTTCATTGTTCGCTGTCGCTGGTAATTCTAGCCCAGCAAATGACGCAAATCTTCTTATTTTATCTCTCAAAGATGGTGATGTCATTATTCGTCTGCGTCCTGACTTGGCGCCAAAACATATTGCGCAAATCAAAAGATTAACAGAGGAGGGGGCCTATAATAATGTTGTGTTTCATCGCGTTATTCCTAANCGCCAAAACATATTGCGCAAATCAAAAGATTAACAGAGGAGGGGGCCTATAATAATGTTGTGTTTCATCGCGTTATTCCTAATTTCATGGCGCAAACTGGTGATGTAGAATTTGGAAAAAAAGGCAGTAGAGATTTTGATCTGAAACGCGTTGGTATGGGTGGCTCAAATTATCCCAATATACCGGCAGAGTTTTCAAAACAGCCGTTTAAGCGTGGTACAGTTGGGATGGCACGATCACAAGATCCGGATTCCGCGAATTCTCAATTCTTCATTTGTTTTGAGGATGCTGCTTTTTTAAACGGTCAGTATACGGTTGTTGGAGAGGTTATAAAGGGGATGGATGTTGTTGATAAAATAAAAAAAGGTACGACAAGTAATAATGGATCTGTAAAAAATCCTGATGTTATTAATGCTGCTACTTTACAAGTTGAGAAATGAATCAAGGGAGCTTTCCATATGGCTGAGAATAAAAATCCAGAGAATACTTTAATTCTTGAAACAACAAAGGGCAGAGTTGTTATTGAGCTTTTTGCTGATTTGGCACCTTGTCATGTTGCACGTATTAAAGAACTGGTACGGGAAGGTGCTTATGATAATGTTATTTTCCATCGCGTTATTGATGGTTTTATGGCGCAAACAGGGGATGTGCAATTTGGAAAGAAGGATAGTGAAAAATTCAATTTATCACGTGCTGGTATGGGGGGGGCAGAAAAACCAAATTTAACAGCAGAGTTTTCAAATCTTTCTCATAAGCGTGGTACAGTTTCTATGGCACGGAGTCAGAATCCAAATTCTGCTAACTCTCAGTTTTTTATTTGTTTTGCAGATGCTCCGTGGCTTGATCGTCAATATTCCATATGGGGGCAGGTTGTTGAAGGTATGGAAAATGTTGATAAAATTAAACGTGGTGAACCTGTTGCAGATCCAGATTCAATTACCAAAGCCATTATTGCTGCGGATGTAGAATAGTATAAACTATACTGATTTCAATTGTAAGTTTCTAAGAAAAAGTACTCTTTTCTGATCAATAAAGGCACACGAAACTCTTTTGTAGTATCACGCTTACCTTTTATAATTTCGAGCTAAGCATTGTCCATATATTTTCTTCAATCGGATCTTCCTGAAGAATATAACGTAACGGATTTGTACAAACACCTGTCAGAATAAGAAAACGCAAAGTCTGTTGTATTATGGTTGTTGTTTGGCAAAGTGTTTTATAAAAAATTCGGCATTTCTCTTCAATCCATTGTCGGTCTTAATGGTTTTATGATGTTACTTTCTTAAGAGAGCGTGTGCTTTTGTTTCTGCTCGTAAATCAACATCCAATCCTAATGCAGAAGCATGTTTGAAACACATATTAAGATGGATAAGAGCTTTACTCGCTCATCCAGTTTTCCTAGCAAGGTGGAAAACCAGCATTTATATATATTGGCGTAATCTTTAAAATAAGAAGACAGTTTAATCTTAGAAGAATATAATAAAGGCGCAGAAGTGAAACAAATGGCTAGTCTTGCCATCTCCTTTTTAACTCAACTTTACTTTTTTAAAAGTATCTAATGCAATATCTTTTAAATAATGAAGATTATGCATGGACTTACGCTTTTATTTTTCTCGTTTTTTAATAGAGGAATGCTCCAAACGGAATACACTTGTGTTGCGTATTTACGTGTTTTTTAAGAAGCATTTCTTAGTACATATCAACGTTCACTTCCACGATGATATTCATGGCATGTATAGTTTTAAAGCTATAAATAGTATAAAATCTATTATGTACCACCTTCTTTAAAGCTTATGAAGGAGCAAGCGGGTACCATCATACGCTTTTTCAGCCTCTAATGTTACGATAGAGCTTTTTGTATTTGAGAATCTTTACAAAAAGCATTTTTAGTTTTTTAAAGTATTTTTATTTACACTTTAATTTCTTTTGTGAATTATCTCTAATGCCAAGAGCTGTCTCAATATTGTGAGTGGATAAGTGATTATGCTCATTTGCGTTTTTATTAAGCGTGAGGATCGCTGTGCCCAGTAGATGAAAAATTTTTATCTGTAAAAGTTAAAGAATATGTAAGCTGTACAATGCGTTCAAAATTTTCTTCTATGGGTACAAAGTTACTGCTTATGGAAGTATGTGAAGATGAAATTATTGTGATAATAATTTTGCAGTTCTGTTAAGGATAAGCGTAGGTATTTTGAGGTATGGTATTACAAGGATTTTACTATTTTTTGGGAGCTAGATTATCACTTTTATTATGGTGGTTTCTTAACAAGAAATGTTCTTTTATCTCGTTTAATTTTTGATGCTGATTACAATATTGAGCGAATCAAAAATTAATTCATAAAGCTTTTGACAATGCTCGTAAGGGGATATCTTTTTTCTTTCTATAGAGATATGCATTGATGGAATCAAAAAGACGAGAGTTATGATAAAGACATTTCATTATAGAAAAATTGCTCAAGATGGGTATGCACGTCGAGGCGAAATTATAACGGGGCGAGGATGTGTTCGTACACCCGCATTTATGCCTGTTGGGACGGCAGGAACCGTTAAGGCTATGTATATGGATCAAATTCGTGATCTTGGTGCAGATATCATTTTGGGGAATACTTATCATTTAATGTTACGTCCAGGAGCTGAACGTGTTGCGCGTTTAGGAGGATTACATGAATTTTCACACTGGAGCGGACCTATTTTAACCGATTCTGGTGGCTTTCAGGTTATGTCATTGGCGGGAATCCGTAAAATTACTGAACAAGGTGTGATTTTTCGTTCTTACATTAATGGAGCCTACTATGAAATGAGTCCAGAGCGTTCTATCGAAATTCAAGAACTTCTTGGTGCGGATATCCAGATGCAGTTGGATCAATGTATTGCATTACCCGCAACTGAAAAAGAAATGGAAGAAGCTATGGAACTTTCATTGCGGTGGGCGCTGCGTTGTAAAACAGCTTTTGGAGAGCAGCCAGATAAAGCATTGTTTGGGATTGTTCAAGGTGGTGATAATATGAAACTGCGTGAACGTTCTGCTCAAGCATTAAAAGAAATAGATTTAAAAGGTTACGCTATTGGAGGGCTTGCTGTTGGTGAGCCGCAGAGTGTTATGACAGCAGTATTGGATACTACTTGTCCGATTTTACCAGAGGATAAACCACGCTATCTTATGGGAGTAGGGACACCTGATGATATTTTACAAAGTGTTGCTCGTGGTGTTGATATGTTTGATTGTGTTATGCCGACGCGTGCAGGACGTCATGGTTTAGCTTTTACCCGCTTTGGTAGAATTAATTTGCGTAATGCGCGTTATGCAGAAGATCCACTTCCTCTTGATCCACAGTCACTTTGTCCAGCAGCACATGATTATAGTTGTGCTTATTTGCATCATTTGATTAAATCTGGTGAATCTCTTGGGGGGATGTTGTTGACGTGGAATAATCTTTTTTATTATCAACAACTTATGCAGGGAATTCGTGATGCCATTGAGGAAGGCTGTTATGCCGATTTTTGCGCTGAAACGCGTGCTCTATGGGCACAAGGACGCTAAAATATTAATCGTAATATAGCACCTCATTTTTTTATTGAATTTATTCTCACACTTACAAATTTAGCTAAAAAATGAAATTAGAAACATCTTCCAAAATTATAAAATTCCACTATCTTAGGATATAACAGTGCGGTTTTATAGGGCACATATTCTTTTTCTAATTACTAGATAAAAACAGAAACTGTTACTCCGGTACGCGCTACCTGATCCGGAGAAAAACAGTTTTTCTGTTTCTGATGACTGTTTACAGCAACAATGTTAATGAGGCGTTAGCGAACTCTTAAAGAAGTATGAAAATTGTATTTTTATGAGCTACTTTGTGTTTTTTATTACTAAAGGTAAAGAATGGATTATATACAATCGAACAGATAAATTTTTAGAAAATTAAAATAAAACTAAAATAAAATTACAACATTTAAAATGTTATAATTTTATTTTTTAAGTTTTTATATATAAATATTCTTTAAAATAGATTTATGTAATATTATTTATATAATAAAAATATAGATATTATGTCATAATAAATTAAATATTAATCACGGTAATTGTCATGTTTATAAAACATCAATAAACATACTTATACAAAATTTATTATATTTGTTTTTTGCTTTGTTTATAGAATTTATCTGAAAATAATCATAATATATTTACGTGAATATTTTAATTTACAGATAGTGAGTTAGATATCTGATGCGATTCCTCTGTTAGATGAGGGAGGGGTAAAGATGTCTAAAAGAGGGTATTTAATAAATCTAGAAACCAAGCACTATTATCATGAGAATTTTTAAAAGACTCTATAATAATTTATAAGAATGGCCTAAAGTTGAAATTATAGCTTATCGATTTGGGGAATCTGTATTCAGGTAGCAAAATAAAGCAACAATAATTTTGGGGGAGAAGTTTTATCTTTGTATCAAGATAATGATGAGATATTATTCACTTGTTTGAAATGCATTCTTCGGCAAATTTTAGAATTATTTATAGGATATAGTATATCGTTGCAAAATAAAGTTTTCACTGTAAAATTACAATGGCTGAAAAGAGGAGACAAAGTTTATTATCTGGTAGATCTGATAGAAATAGGTGAATACGTCTATGATCTTGAGGTTTTCAAAGATTTTCCATTAAAGAATCTTACTTAAAACTCTATAAAATGCTTTATATATCAAAATATTTCTAAAACTTTATTGGGGACTATTGGGCATGCGTATAATAATGTTTTGAATTTTTGTTTGTGTGTATTACAGATATTTACAGTTAAAACTCCTATCCAGAAGTGATAGTATGGAGGATTTTTATCAACAAAAGGTTCTTGCATTGGGAATTGATTCGAGAATACGGCGTTTAATAATTTTAGCTCTTGCCGTGGGGAGTTTTGCTATTGGTACTGCAGAGTTTGTCGCAATGGGGCTACTGCCAGAGATGGCACGAAGTTCCTATGTTGATATTCCTACCGCTGGTCAATATATTTCTGCTTATGCATTAGGAGTTGTGATTGGAGCACCTCTTTTAGCTGTGGCAACAGCTCAGGTATCACGCAAAACTGTTTTGATGGGATTAATGCTTTTTTATGCCTTAGCAAATATTGCTAGTGCCTTTTTTTCTGATTTTAGCATATTAGTAGTATTACGCTTTCTCAGTGGACTTCCCCATGGAATCTATTTTGGACTTGCGGCTATGGTTGCTTCTTCAATGGTAGAAATGAAAGAACGTTCTAAAGCTGTTGGATATGTTATGCTCGGCTTAACAATTGCAACCGTTTTGGGAGCACCCAGTGCTACTTGGATTGGTCAACTTATTGGTTGGCAGATTGCTTTTATCCTTGTGGGTATGATTGCTTTATTGTGTAGCTTGCTTATTTGGAATTTTTTTCCTTGTGATTCAAGTTTTCCAAAAACGAATCCTTTGCAAGAAATGGGTGTATTAAAGCAAAAGCAGGTGTGGCTTCTTTTGTTGATGGTGTCGGTGGGAGCGTCAGGATTATTTTCTGTTTTCACTTATATCAAGCCAACATTAATGCATATTTCTGGTGTTTCACTTGAGTGGGTACCATTTATTATGCCGTTAGTTGGATTGGGAATGGTGATAGGAAATCTCTTGGGGCCTAAATTAGCTGTTAAAATTGGCATTTCACCGATGATATTTTTCTCTATGCTTTGGAGCGTATTTGTTTTTTTTCTTTTTTTCTTTTTATCCTATGCTCCGTTAACAGCGGCAATAGGATGCTTTTTTGTTGGAACTTCTTTTGCTGCTATGCCTTCTATACAAACAAAAATTATGGATGTTGCACTACAGGGACAGATTTTGGCAGGAGCATTAATGCAGTCTGCTTTTAATATTGCCAACGCTCTTGGTGCTGAATCTGGAGCATTAGTTTTAAAATTGGGCTATAGTTATGAATATACAGCTGTTTTAGGAAGTGTTCTAACTTTGTGTGGATTAATGGTTTTTTGCATCTCATGGTATATGGAGAAGCATGCTTAATATTTTTCATTTTTTAAATGAAGAAGGAATTTTTATATTTATTTTTAGTTATTGGAATGTCCTGTTGGGTTTTTCAATATGAAGTAAGAAATGCGCAGTGCTAATGGAATAGCAAGACAAAATAAAAGACCCATGAGCACTATAAGAAGAGTTTTTGCTGCTAAGATCATTCCTATTGTTCCTCCAGGATTAAAGAGGCCTGCAAGATTGGTGATGACTCCTGCTAGAGTTGCACTTAAGGCTGCTGAAAATAGTTGTACAGAGGTGAGGGATTCACTGGCACGGAGAGCATCTTCATCATTTGCACATTGTAAGATCCTTGTGAGCAAATGTGGCCATGCTATGCCCGCACTGATTCCAATAGAAAACAGTGCTAAGCAAATAATAAAAATATATTCAAGCGCGGAAACTTCTGTTGGGATGAGCCATAAAAGAATCATTATGCCTAACAGTTTTAATAGGGGCGAGTATACAATGATGTTGCGAATTTTTTTTGTGGAGAGACCAGCACTTGAGATGGCTCCACATGTCCACCCTAGGCTCATAAGTGCTGCTATATAACCAGCAATAAGTGGAGCTTGCCCATGAAGCTCTTGAAGAAAAAGTGGAAAATAAAGTTCTATACTGTATACGACTGTTGTCATAACGAGTATCAATGCGTAAACAGAAAAGATTTCAGAAGAGAAAGAAAAGGATTTGCGAGGCAACATAGGATGAGGGGTAGATGATTCGATTTTTGCTAGAACAAAAAGAAGACTAAGTCCGATAACTAATCCGCAAATTTTTGCTATTGTAGACTCCATAGCCCCTCCAACAGAAATAATAAAAATCAATAAGGTGAGTGTGAAAAGCTGGAGAAGAGGAAGAGGGGGTGTTGGAACATCGTTTTCATTCTTTTTTGGTAAAAATTTAAAGGCGATGAGTGAGAAAAATATAGCTAATACGCCAATGATCAAAAAGGATGCTCGCCATAGCCCATAATATACAGAAAGCCCCCCGATTGCTGGTCCTAACAAGGTTGATATTCCCCACATTCCAGAGATAATACTTAATGCATGTGACCATAAAGATGGGCTGAAAACAATCCGTACCATGGAATAGGATAGGGATAACAAAGAACCACTTCCAAATCCTTGAATAAAGCGTCCTATTAAAAACAATGGCATAGATGAAGAAATGCTGCACATAAAAGTGCCTAGGGTGAAGATAAGTCCAGAAATAACATACGCATTGCGAGGACCTAATTTCCCTAATATTTTTGTTGCAAGTGAAGTACCCACGAGTGAAGCTGTAATAAAGACAGTAGCCACCCAAGAATAATATATTTCACTGCCAATATGATTCATAAGAGAGGGTAAAATAGTAATAACAATATAAACGTTGGTGGCGTGTAACACAACTCCACCTGTAAACGTTAAAAAGCAAAGACCATTTTTACCCAATAAAAGCGCAGACCAGCCCTGTTTTTTCACTGTTGTTTGCTATTTAATAAAAATCTATCCTCTTTTTACTTATAAGGTACTTCTTTGAATTTGCCAAGAGAAATTCAAAGCTCTGTTTAGAGCTTTGAATTTTAATTTAAGTAATAACTTAATTGCTCATTGCTTTTTTGAGATTCTCATCAATTTTATCGAGGAAACCTGTTGTAGAAAGCCACTTTTGTTTAGGCCCAATCAAAAGTGCGAGATCTTTGGTCATAAAACCTTCTTCGACGGTTTTAATACAAACTTCTTCCAATGTCGTGGAAAAGTTTTTTAACTTCTCATTGTTATCTAGTTTAGCACGGTGCGCTAGTCCACGCGTCCATGCAAAAATAGATGCAATAGAGTTCGTTGATGTTTCTTCATTCTTTTGATGCTGACGATAATGGCGTGTTACGGTGCCGTGTGCTGCCTCTGCTTCAACAATTTTGCCGTCAGGTGTCATGAGAACAGAAGTCATGAGACCCAGAGAACCAAAGCCTTGGGCAACAATATCAGATTGGACATCACCATCATAGTTTTTACATGCCCATACGTATCCACCTGACCACTTTAATGCAGAAGCAACCATATCATCAATAAGACGGTGTTCGTAATATAATTTACGGTTTTCAAATTCAGTTTTAAATTCCGTATCGAATATTTCTTGAAAGATATCTTTAAAACGACCATCGTAAGTTTTTAGAATGGTATTTTTTGTTGAAAGATAAACTGGAACATTCCGTTGTAGTCCATAATTAAAGGATGCGCGGGCAAAATCACGAATTGACTCATCAAGGTTATACATAGCCATGGCAACCCCTGCGCTTGGAGCATCAAAAACATTATGTTCAATAACTTGATTATCATCACCGACAAATTTAATACTTAATTTCCCTTTTCCTGGAAATTTAAAATCTGTTGCCTTGTATTGATCACCAAAAGCGTGACGTCCGATAATAATTGGCTTTGTCCAGTTAGGAACAAGGCGAGGGACATTTTTACAGATAATGGGTTCGCGAAAAATGACTCCTCCTAAAATATTGCGGATTGTGCCATTAGGTGATTTCCACATTTTTTTTAGGTTAAATTCTTTAACGCGTGCCTCATCAGGTGTGATGGTTGCGCATTTTATACCAACCCCATATTTTTTGATAGCATTGGCAGAATCGATAGTTACCTGATCATTGGTTGCATCACGATTTACGACGGAAAGATCATAATATTTTAGATCAATGTCGAGGTAGGGATGGATTAATTTATCTTTGATATATTTCCAGATGATGCGGGTCATCTCATCCCCATCAAGTTCAACAACGGGGTTTTCTACTTTGATCTTTACCATTAGAAATCCTTTTTCTTTTAAGCGATACTACTTGTATAACACTTTCAAGTTTATAATGAAAAGTAAAAACAAGGGAAAAAAGCATTCAAATATGAGCTTTTAGAATATATTATCAATAGAGTGTAAAATTTTGTTGGAGGGTTTAATTTTTGAAAAGAAGTGATGTGTTTGCAAATCTATAATTATTCGATGATTGATGAAGAATCTGTTTAATAGATAAGGTAGTTAGATCACCGGGGGATAGGGATTATGCATTTTTATTATCAGAGATTCCATTTAATAAGTTGATCGTATTCTGAATTATAGTTTCTTGATTTGTTGTGTTAGGTGAATAAGAAACTATTTTTATATTGCTATTTCAATTCTAAGCTTATGGTCTGTTTGTTTATAAAAAGTTTAATGTAATAACAAAGGCACTGTAATTAGAAATGCTTCATATAAAATGCGTTTGAGATAAACTTCAATTTTGAAGGTTGAAAAAAACGTATAAATGATGCGGCTGGTTTTAATTTAAAAATTAACAGCATACGCAAGAATATGACTTATAAAATTACCGTATCGCGAGCTAGAATCTTCTAATTCTTATGTTTTATCGATTCTTATTGTTATTAACTATGCGCAGTAAAGCACTATCCTCGAAATGCAACAAAGAAATTAATCACCTAATGATTCTTGTATCCTTTTTACGAAGATATTCCTTTTAAAATCTTATTCCCTCATTTTTATTTATGCATCCCTCATTTTTAAAAACACAAATAAAATGAATATATTACACATAGAAAAAAGAAACATGGTACGCCCAAGGGGAATCGAACCCCTGTTTCCGCCGTGAAAGGGCGATGTCCTAACCGCTAGACGATGGGCGCAAACCAATGATGAGGCTTATAGAGAGGATCTTTTTACTTCGCAAGCCCTCTGTGTCATTTTTTTTGAAAAAAGTGTGTTTTATTGAATAATTTTTGAGCGATTCCTGTTTAGATCATTTTATTTTCTAAGATTTTTTGTAGAAAAAATATAAAGTTATCATGATTGATAGAAAATTTTGATGTGGGTATCATCTCAGGGAATGATATTTTCAGTTTTGAGGAGTAGGCAAAAATGATCAAAAACAGCATTTTTAATGTATTTATTTTTTGCATATTTTATCGCTTGTTATCTTTGCTCACCACATGAGAATATTATTTAACTTGCTTGAAAGAGCCTTTATACAGAAGATTTCTCATTTGAGTTTATCATAAAGCAAAAACTGTATAATTTATGAAGTAGAAAGAAAATATTTATTACCAAATTAACAAATAATACAAAAGTTTTTCTATGAACAATCCATAGATTATTTGCAGTTTAACAAAATATAAATAGATATCTGTATGCTAAAAATGAAAATATTAAATCAATTTTTATAGAATATATGAAGAAAATATTTTTTTATATTTACTTTTACATGTCTGTAAAATTTTTAAAATTAAAAACCATTCATTTGCTCTTTTACATATTGAGAAGGTTCTTGATTTGAAAATGAATTAGTGTGGATAAAGGGTAGATTGAGTTTTTTCTCATTTCAATTCGCTAGTTTTTTAAAGAGGTGCAATAAGTTGAGATAAAATATTCGAATTTTGCAAATTTATTCTCCATATTTATAATATTTCAGAATTAGGGTGTGCGCATATTAAGTCTTGTTTTTTACTTTAATGTAAGGTTCTATTTTGATATATGAGTGCGTTAAGATTTTTGCATTAAAGATTTATAGTTAAAGCTATGGAATGGTAGGAAGGAATGTGTTATCATTTACTGATCTACTTTCATTTTATCCATTCCCTAAGTTATCATATGAAAGAATGTTTTTTGTTCCATACTTGTTGATTTAGAAGAGATGTTTTTATTCTTTCTTACCAAGTCTTCAATATTCTTTAACTTGTTATTGATTATTTTTTAGAACTTTTTTTATGGAAACTTGCATTTATCTGTTTTACAGATTTTCATTCTGAATTAGATATTTTATAAAGATTCTGAAATCTTTGAAGACAATAAATATTATATTTTTAGGAATGTTGATTGAACAAGCGGGGATAATTCTATTAGAGAAAATGAAATAAATAGAGCAGGGTATTTCTTTTGTTCTTATGAACATAAGTACTTTTTGTGTTGATTGGCACATCATTTAAACGATTTTTCAATGAAGATAGGGATCAGTGGTTAATAATGGCAGAAGCTTTAAAGGTTGGTGTTGCGGGACTTGGTACAGTTGGTACTTCAGTTGTTCGAACTCTATGTGAAAAAGCCAATAGTTTAGCTTGTCAATGTGGGCGATTCATCAAAGTTGTTGCTGTTAGTGCGCGTGATAAAGGTCGCAATCGTGGAATTGATCTTAGTGGTATAAAATGGTTTGATTCACCTGTGGAGTTGGCTGCTTCTGATGAGATTGATGTTTTTGTAGAGTTAATTGGTGGTGAATTGGATGTGGTGTATACCGCTGTTAAGAGAGCGCTTGAGGCGGGACATCATGTTGTAACAGCCAATAAAGCTCTTCTTGCTCGACATGGAGTAGAGCTGGCTATAATTGCAGAAAAAAAAGGTGTTTTTCTTCATTTTGAAGCAGCTGTTGCAGGGGGGATTCCTGTTATCAAAGCGATGAGAGAATCACTTGTTAGTAATCGCATATCGCGAATTTATGGTATTCTCAATGGAACCTGTAATTATATATTAACACGTATGTTTACGGAAGGTCTTTCATTTAAAGATTGTTTAGCAGATGCACAGAGACTTGGGTATGCTGAAGCAGATCCAAGTTTTGATATTGAGGGAAATGATACTGCTCATAAATTAGCTTTGTTGACAAGCTTGGCATTTGGAACTGCTGTTTCGTTAGATGATGTTTATGTTGAAGGAATTCATAATATTTCGCAAATTGATATTCGAGCAGCTGATGAATTGGGGTATCGGATTAAGCTTTTAGGGGTTGCATTAAAAACGGATTCTGGAATAGAGCAACGCGTTCATCCAACAATGGTACCAACATCCTCAATGATTGCACAGATAAATGGTGTAACCAATGCTCTTTCTATTCAAAGTGATTTATTAGGTGAATTACTGTTTTCTGGTCCTGGCGCCGGAGGAAAGGCAACAGCATCAGCCGTTATTGGTGATTTGGCTGATATAGCAAAAGCACGTTCTGGTTTTCAGTATGCACCTGTTTTAAGACGTCCAGCATTAGAACTTGCTCCTCATAAAAAAGCACGTATTTCGCATCATGCAGGTGGTTATTTTATTCGTTTAAATGTTCATGATCGTACTGGCGTTTTTGCCGAGGTCGCAAGGCATATGGCTGATAATCACATCTCATTGGAGTCGATTGTTCAAAGATCTTTTGTAGAAGATCAAATTGAAAAAACAATTATTTTAATTACGCACGAAACAACAGAGGTGAATGTACGACAGGCACTTGCAGAAATTGAAAAAGATGGACATCTTGTTGCAAAATCTCAATTTATTCGTATTGAACCTATGGCAAAGAATTGATAACTTTCTTGATAATAAAAAAAGCACGCTTGAGTTCTTTTATCTCTTGTGGAAAATTTTCATCTTTGCCAAAAAACTTTATTCTTAGTATTTAATAAGGACTCATATTTTTTCTGGTATTCATTCGGTAGGATTTTTTCATATGCCCACAACTCAGAAGATTTTAAATGGACTTGATCGTATTTTGACGCTTGAATTGGTACGTGTTACTGAACGTGCTGCTGTTGCTGCTGCACGCTGGCGCGGACGTGGCGATGAAAAGGCAGCGGATCAGGCTGCTGTAGATGCAATGCGGCAAGAACTTAATCGATTGCCTATTGATGGTACAGTGGTGATTGGTGAAGGTGAGCGGGATGAAGCGCCTATGCTTTATATTGGAGAAAAAGTAGGTTTTCAAAGTGGATTGGCGATCGATATTGCACTTGATCCACTAGAGGGTACAACACTTTGTGCTAAAAATATTGCCAATTCTTTGGCAGTAGTTGCAATTGCTGAAAAGGGTAATCTCCTTTATGCCCCTGATGTTTATATGAACAAAATTGCTATTGGTCCTAGTTATCCAAAGGGAGTAGTCGATATAGATGCTTGTCCTACCGATAATATACATGCTCTTGCGAAGGCTAAAGGAGTGACTGTTAATCAGATTGTTGTTTGTATTATGGATAGACCTCGTCATGAAAAATTGGTTAATGAAGTACGAGCGACAGGGGCGTCGATTCGCTTGATTGGGGATGGAGATGTGGCTGCTGTTATTGATACAACTGATCCAGAAGAAACAGGTATTGATATCTATATGGGGATTGGTGGAGCACCTGAAGGTGTCTTAGCTTCTGCTGCTTTGCGCTGCATTGGAGGACAGATGCAAGGTCGTTTGCTGCTAGATACAGAAGAGAAAATTGCTCGTGCAGCTAAAATGGGGATTAGTAATCCCAATAAGGTTTATACAATGGAAGAAATGGCAAAGGGTGATGTTTTGTTTTCAGCAACAGGGGTGACAGATGGCAATATGCTTTCTGGTGTTAAATTTACATCTCGTTACATTCAAACGGAAACTCTCGTAATGCGCTCCCATACGGGTACAGTCCGTAATATTAAAGCAAAGCATAGAAATCATTCGAAATTTGATTAATGCTTTCTTTTTTGTCACTAAAAATAGAGGGAGTTTTTCTAGGAAAAACGCTTCCATGAATCTACTTTCATGGAAGCGTTTATAGATATGAGAATACCTTAAATATTATGAGATCTGGACAGAATGTACCCAGCCATTTTTATCTTCTATGTTCCCTTTTTGAATGCCAACCAATTGTGTACGAAGCTGCTTTGTAACTTCTCCAACTGTTTCATTTCCAATAATAAATTCTCCCCCTTTATATCTAAAACGACCAATTGATGTGACAACGGCAGCTGTACCACAAGCAAAGGCTTCTTTAAGGTGTCCACTCTTTGCATCTTCTTGAAGCGCTGTAAAAGAATAAGGACGCTCTTCTATTTTTAATCCCATTTGTTGAGCTAACCTTAAGATTGAATCACGGGTTATCCCTGGAAGGATAGTTCCATTAAGTGGGGGGGTTACAAGTGTATTATTGTCCATAATAAAGCAGACATTCATACCACCAAGTTCTTCAATCCATTTATGTTCAATCATATCAAGGAAGAGTACTTGGCTACAATTATTTTCAGTTGCAGTTTTTTGTGCCAGTAAGCTTGCTGCATAGTTTCCACCACATTTGGCAGCCCCTGTTCCTCTTGGACCGGCACGACTATAATCTGTTTCAATCCAGACGCTGACAGATTTTTCTTCTCCTTTGAAATAGGATTCAACTGGAGAGGCTATGACACAAAAAAGATATTCTTGAGAAGGGCGGACTCCCAAAAAGTTTTCATTGCCAAACATAAATGGACGGATATAGAGGCTAGCGTTGGGCTGATCAGAAACCCATTTTTGATCAATCTTTACTAATTGATGAACGGCATCCAGAAAAATATCTTTTGGCAATTCTGGCATAGCTAAACGTTGTGCTGATTCTATAAAGCGTTGTGCATTGGCATCAGGACGGAAGAGCAAGATGCGTCCATCTTTTGCACGATATGCTTTTAAACCCTCAAAAATTTCCTGTCCGTAATGTAAAACGGTACTTGCAGGGTTAATTTCTAAAGCTTTGTATTGAGAAATGACGGCATTGTGCCAGCCTTTGTCTTCAGTCCATTGAATAGTACACATGTGGTCTGTAAAAAATTGACCAAAACCGGGACTTTTTAAAATTTCTTCATATTTTTCTTCTGACAGAGGAGATGGGTGTTTTTCTATTTTAAAGGGAAGCGATGATATGGGAGATTTCATAAAAAACCTTTTGAGTATGTTTCATTTTTATTAATAAAAATAATGAAATATTTTGATTATAACTCTATTATTAACAAAACCTTTGTGTCAATGTTTTATTATAGAATACAAAGGGGTTTATTATAGAATTCAAAGGCTAGAGTAGGGTAGATATTTTAATTCTATCCTCGCTTCTTTTTCTCAACTTTATGAAGTAAGCTGGAACTTTTGTCTATAATTATCGTTTTCTCACAATAAGTATCTGAATAATTTCATATATGCATATTTTCTAGAAATTTAAAGGTAAGGGAATTGAGAAAAGGAATCCACTATGATTGATAAAAATTATCACACATATGAAGAACGTATGGCCGCAGAAAGAAGAGGTCGTGAACAACCTGTTTCAATCGCTAAGGGTATTTTTGCTATTCTTCTTGCGATGGTTATTATCTGGTTTATTTTTGGTTTTTTAGGATCTTTTTTTGCAAAATCTCCTGAACATAGTTCGCGTTATAATACCCCAGAAACAAGCCAAAGTGTAACAACGCCCAAAAAAGATTTAAATTCACTTCCTCCTGTACCTTATACCTATAAGGGTACGGAGTAATTTTTTCGTAAATATAATCTTTTAGATAGGGCGAAAATCGACGTAGATTAAGGAATAAAGTCAGCACAAAGACATAAAAAAGAGAGGAATGATTTTAATTTCTGAAGTTTTTGATAAGTAATTAAATGGTATGGAAATAAATAATGCAACGGTTGTTAAAACCGTTGCATTATTGGTTTAGCGTGTGATGAAGCAGCTTCCACCAGAACTTTTAATGGATTCACAAAGGATTATGGCTTCATTACGGTCTTGCGCTTGAAGCCGAACACGGTAATAAGTACCTTTTCCTGGTATAAAAGCGGATTGAATATTTAAAGAACGGGCACCGATAAGGAATCCAAATTTAGATTTCATATTTTTTAAAGAATTTCTAGCGAGCTCATACGTTGGTTGAGATGCAAGTTGTACGTAATAACTTTCTGAATTTTGTGCTGCGACTCTGTTTGGTGATATGGGGCGAGACGCGGCTGGTGTTTCAACTTGTGTATTTCTTTCTGCATGAGAAGGGATAGGGATAAATTTTTCTTCAATATTTGAGCTAGAATTATTTTCTGCGATTATTTTATCAATATTATTTTTGAGATCATGATCTCTTTCTTGGTCGTTTATGTCAGAATCATGCGACGAAACAAGGGACGAATCTTGAAGTTCATTAGAAGTTTGATCAATGCTTTCTTCAGATTGAGCAGCAGTTTTGCTGTTTGTTTGATGCGCAGGGGCTAGTGTAACTGTACCATCTTGATTGACAATAACAGTTTGTACTTCTCGCATTGGAATAGTATGATTTATGGCTTCTGTGACTGCATCTTCAACATCAGATTCATTTAAAGACGATGAGGAAACGCTTGAAGATTCTTCAGGGTTTAATTCTTTTAAATTTTCAGGTTGTTCAGAGTTATCAATAAGAAATTGTTGTGTATTTTCTTGTTTCTCATTTTGTTCAGTTGTTTGTTTATAGATATCTAAATTATGTGCAACATCATTTTTCGTTTCAGTTGTTTCTGGTTTGAATTTAAAAGGCGTATTATCAGCGTGGATAATGACCGTTTCTTCATTTTTTTGTGATGGCATAAAAAAATGAGAATAACCAGCAAACCCAAGTCCTATTAAAATAAGTATAAAAAAACCTTTAATGAAAGTTTTACCAAAAATAAAACTTTTTAAGGGAGGAGGAGCTGATGGAGGTGTGGGAACCTCATCTGAGTTTGTGTATGATGAATTCTCGCTAAAAGAGGGAAAATTATATTCCATATTGGCAGAAGAAAAATAGTCGGAATTTTGTTCTTTAGAGTTTATATAAACACCTTCTTTTGAATTTTGCATAGACTGATGAAAAACTTCACTAAAAACCTCGTTTTTCTGTTTTTTTTGAGAAAAATTATCCGTTGGGACATTCCCTACATTGAGTACATCAGCAAATTCTTCTTCTAAACCACCATTAGTTGGCACATCATATTCTGGCGCTTCATACGGGACTTCTGGAACCATAATAGGACCAGTTTTTTCTACGATTTCCTCTGAAAATTTATAAGTATCAACATTGGGAGGGGGAGTATCTCTGTGCGTATAGTTATGGGCAAAAAAGCCATCCGTTTGTTTTGTATTTAAAGAGGGGGATGAGGAAAGAAACTCATCTAAATTATTTTCATTATATGAAATTTCTCTATTTGGGTTAGAGGCACCTTCGGCGTTATTGATGTATTGGGCTCGAGCCTCATCATATATCGGAACTTTTTCGCCATAAGTTTCTTGTTGTGAGGGGGGGTCTGCAAAAAAATGGGGATAATTGGTTGTATGATCTTCTTGTGAAGCTCCCTTTAAATAAGATTGTCTATCAACTGGTGGAGAATCTAAAGGTGAGGAGAAGGTACTTGTTGTTTGATTTCTTGCAGTGTTTTGTCTTTCTGACACAAGATTAGAAGATGAGAAAAACTCATTTTCCTCTGTAGAAGAGGAGACATCAGGATAATCTTTTTTAATCCAATTTTCTTGATCAGCTGAAATTTTATAGGGATGGTTTATAGGAGTGTCATAGAGGTTTTGATTGTCCTCATAAGTTTTTTGTATATTCGTAGTCTCAGGTTGTTGTGAATTTATTTGTGAAAAACGATTGGTTTGTTCAACATCTTCTGGCGTCTCTCTCTTATTTTCGTGCCTTTCAGATTTATCAAAAAAGAAATTTTCTGATTCTGATTGTGACATAAGATTACTTTTTTCAAGAAAAGGATCAGCATTGGTTGCTGTTTTTTTCTGTTGATGTGATTGATTCTTTGGGATTGGTAATGGAGAAAGCTCATCTAAAATTTGTTCTTCATCATGACTGCTAGGTGAAGAATATTTCTCTTCAGATAAATTATTTTGTTTTGAATGGTTGAAAGAAGAAGATTGTGCAATATCTGAGGCTGTTGCGTTGCTGGTTGCATGCAAGTCCCATTGTTTTTTTTGATCATCAAACGGTAAGTCATGTGCTAAATTTTTTTCAAGTTCCTCTTCTAGAAAGGAGAAATCAAAATCATCATCATGGGATGATGTTTCGGGGTGAGATGTTGATCGTTCTGTTTTTAAAGACGATTGCTCATTTTGGTTTCCGCTTTGTTTGTGCGGATTAAAAATGCGCGTAAGCCTTTCTAAAGGATCATGGTGTTCATGATCGTGTTTTGTTTCGTGTAGATTTTTGCGATCGTTATCGCTCATAGCTTTTCTCACATGATGGTTTGCACTTACGTGCAATCAATGGTTGATTTTGATTTGTTATATTAAAATTATAAATTTTCCCCCTCTCATGCAAGGATACATGAAAAAGTTTATCAATAGAGTACCTATTGTATGTATTTATAGAACTTTTTCAACGCATTTCTATGGGTGCTTCGACTCCTATGATGGTAAGCCCTGATGATAAAATATTGATAACAGCTTGTATCAATCCTAATCTTGCAAAGGATAACTCTTTATCATCAGTTTGAATAAAGCGTAAATTGAGATTTTCACTCCCTTTATTCCAATGGGTGTGAAAGCTGGAGGCAAGGTCATAAAGGTAAAACGCTAATCGATGCGGTTCTTTATGAATTACGGCCTGTTCAATGATACGTGGATATTCAGAAAGTTTGCGTATTAACAATATTTCATGGTCATCTGTTAATCGATGAAGATGGGCAATCAATGTATTATTTGAAAAGCTTTTAATATGAAGCGCTTCTTGTGCTTGACGAAAGACTGAGTGACAACGTGCACTTGCATATTGTACGTAAAAGATGGGGTTATCTTTTGATTGTTCTGTTACTTTTGCAAAATCAAAATCAAGAGGTGCTTCACACTTACGGTATAGCATCATAAAACGCACAGGATCACGCCCAACCTCTTCGACAACATCCCGTAGAGTGACAAAAGATCCTGCTCTTTTTGACATGCGTACAGGATGACCGTTGCGAAAAAGTTTTACCAATTGACACAAGAAGACACTTAATTTAGCTTTATCCCCAGAAATTGCTTTTGCCATTGCCTCTAGCCGCTTTACATAGCCCGCATGGTCTGCGCCTAGAATATAAATCATTTCATCAAAATGACGATTAAATTTATCCCGAAAATAAGCAACATCAGCAGCAAAATAAGTGTAAGAACCGTCAGATTTGACTAAAACACGGTCTTGGTCATCACCGACATTTGTTGAACGGAACAAAGTTTGTTCGCTTGGTTCCCAGTCTTCTGTATTTTGTCCTTTGGGAGGGGGGAGTTTTCCTTTGTAGATATAACCATTTAAAGTGAGGTCGTTGATGGTGTTACGAATGGCGCGTGCATTATCTGCATAAAGCATTCGCTCAGAGAAAAAGATATCATGATAAATATTAAGAGCAGCCAAATCTTCGCGAATCATGGACATCATTGCATGAATTGCACGTTCTTTCACAAGAGATAAGGCTTCATCTTTATCCATCGTGAGGAGTTGGTCACCAAACTCTTGAGCAAGCGATTGACCCAATGGTATCAAGTATTCTCCAGGATAGAGTCCTTCTGGAATTTCATTAATTTCTTGCCCAAGAGCTTCACGATAGCGCAATAGTACCGAATGGGCGAGGACTTCGATTTGTTGACCCGCATCATTGATATAATACTCTTTTGTAATGTTATAGCCCGTAAATTGTAGCAAATTGGAGAGAACATCCCCAACAACTGCTCCGCGGCAGTGTCCTACATGCATTGGTCCAGTGGGATTTGCTGAGACATATTCAACATTGACGCATTTTCCTTGTCCCATTGGAATACGACCATAAGAAGTGCCTAATTCAAGCATAGATTTTATAGCATCTTGCCAAAATAATTTTGTAAGCTTTATGTTTATAAAACCAGGACCGGCAACATCTATATTTTCGATAGAGGAATCATTTTTAAGAAGTTCTATGATTTTATCTGCAAGTGCACGTGGATTGATTCCAATAGATTTTGCAAGCACCATAGCAGCATTGGTTGATAAATGACCGTGGGAGGAATCACGCGGAGGATCAACAGTGATTTTTGATAAATCTAGATCTTCTCCATTTTTTCCTTTTATATCAGATAATTCAATTGATCTCTTAATTTTTTTTTCGAAGTTTTTAAAGATATTCATATTTAGCTTCCATGATGATGCCAAAAGCCATTAAACGAAATTATCTGTATGGTCAAATAAACGCTGATATTCACGTAGAGCGTAGTGATCCGTCATGCCTGAAAGAAAGTCAGCAATCAAACGTGCTAACTCTTGATTTTTTAAGTGCACTGTTTTGCTCTGCCAACTTTCAGGCATTGTATTTGGATTTTCATAATAACAATTGAATAATTTTTGTACAATGCATTTTGCTGCATTGCGACGACTAAGAACTTGTTCATGGTAGTAAAGATTTTTAAATAAAAAGTTTTTTAGTTCTTTTTCATAAACGGTCATTGTCGGTGAAAAGGTGACAATGGTTTGTTTTGCTTGGTGAATATCGTTTATGCTTGTTGGTTTGATGCGTGCTAAATTTTCTTGTGATTGTTTGATAACATCTTCAACCATGGTTGTTATTTGTCTTCGTACAAGTGTGTAACCGCGACGCGCTTGGTCGAGGTGGGGATGCTCATCTGTTATATCTTTTAATATTGCTGCTGTTAGTGGAACATGTTCAAATTGATCGAGTGTTAAAAATTGCGAACGTAGACCATCATCAATATCATGCGCATTGTATGCGATATCATCTGCAATAGCAGCACATTGCGCTTCTAGCCCTGCAAAACAATCGAGTGCAAGGTCTTGCTTTGCATTGTATTGTAAAATATCGATAGGAACCTCCTTATTCTTTGCGTGAGGACCTAAAAGGGGACCATTATGCTTTACAAGTCCTTCGAGGGTTTCCCATGTAAGGTTAAGTCCATCAAAATTTGCATAGCGCTGTTCTAGTTTTGTTACAATGCGTAATGCTTGTGCATTATGATCAAAGCCGCCATAATGTACCATGGCTTCATTAAGAGCATCTTCTCCTGCATGGCCAAAGGGTGTGTGTCCAAAGTCGTGAACAAGGGCAATGGCTTCGGCAAGGTCTTCATCAAGACACAGGGCACGGGCTAATGTTCTTGCAATTTGAGAAACCTCTATGGAATGGGTTAGGCGAGTACGGTAATGATCGCTTTCATCAGCAATAAACACTTGCGTTTTATGTTTAAGACGTCGAAATGCATTAGAATGGATAATACGATCTCTATCTCGTTGAAAAGGTGAGCGTGTGGTGCTCATCGTTTCATGGTATAATCGACCACGGCTTGTTTGTGGATGAGCACTGTATACTGCTCGAGATTGGTAATTGAAGTTGATATTGCCTATATCCATTGCAAGCTGTCTATTATCATCTTAAAATTGAGAGTGGTTTATGAGAAATAAACTGCTCTTTGAGTGTAGGATACTCTTTCTTGATGGTTTAATGCAAGGATATATAAAATGAATGTGAAAATTTCAGATATTGCTGCCAAAAAAATTGCACAGATACTTTTGCGTGAACCCGATAAAATAGCATTACGTATTTCTGTTGAAGGTGGTGGGTGTTCTGGTTTTTCTTATAAATATGACTTGGTTTCTGAAATGTGTGAAGATGACCTCGTTCTCAAAAAAGACGGGGCAGTTGTGTTTATTGATTTACTATCACTTCCTTTTATGGAAGGAGCTGAGATTGATTTTGTTGATGATCTTATGGGGCAGTCTTTTCAAATCCACAATCCCAATGCTGTTTCATCATGTGGTTGTGGTGTAAGTTTCTCAATTTAAAATGATGGCTGTGTGATATTGTTTCTTGAAAAAAAGATCATGTTGATCAACAATGCAAAAATGGGTATTCTTATAAAAATAGTGCACCGATGTGTATGGTTGTGCGTGGCGCTTTCTTTATTGACTTGGAGCCACTGTGCTTTTTCTGAAGCAGGAGAAGGGCAAGATCAGCAGCAGAGACAATCAAGGAGTTTTATTGTAAAGACTCAAAAGCAGGAGAACGAAAACTTAGCATCTCAAACACAACTCATTTTGAATGCTCGATTAACAAATAGTCATCCGGATATTGAAAAAGGGCTTGTCTGGCGGGTTTATGCTCCTATTCTAGGGATTGATAATAAGTTACCATTAGTGGCAACCTATAAGGGGGGAAGTGCACGTTTTGATCTCGAACCAGGAAATTATCTTGTTCATGTCTCATTTGGTCATATGAGTGCTGTGCGCCATATTCGTTTAGAAAATGGGCAGAGTCTTGTAAAAAACTTTAATCTTGAGGCTGGTGGTGTCATTTTAAATGCAACACTGCTCAATGGCGTAATGAATGAAAAGGAACTCCGTTTTACCATTTATGAGGATGAAAAAGAAAATGATGATACGGGAGTAATTATATCAAATGTTAAACCCCAATCAGTTGTGCGTTTAAAAGCTGGCCGCTACCATGTTGCTTCCCATTATGGTTCTATTAATGCGACGGCTCGTTCGGATATTCAAGTGGATGCGGGTAAAATAACAGAAGTTACTCTTGAACATCAGGCCGCTCAGATTGTCTTAAAGCTGGTGCGACAAGAAAGAGGAGAAGCGCTTGCAGATACAAGTTGGTCTCTTGCCAATGATTCTGGTGATATCGTTTATGAAACAGTAGGTGCGTATGTTTCACTCGTGTTAGCGGAGGGAGAGTATATTGCAATTGCTAAAAATAAAGATAAAATCTATCAAAAAGTTTTTTCAGTCGTTTCTGGTCATGATGAAGATATAAGTGTGATAGCGAATGAAGAAAATATGCAGCGAGTTGATGAAGATGTGGATTGATTGTTGTTCATGGGGGGGTAAACTACGATGAAAGACGGGGTATGAATTTTGATTGAAATTTCAACAGTTGGTGTGTTTTTTGCTGGGGCACTCTCTTTTTTGTCACCATGCGTTTTGCCGTTAGTTCCTCCTTATTTGTGCTATATGGCAGGGGTTGGTATTGATGATTTTCGTTCAGAAAAGCCTGATGAGAAAGTCTTTATCCGGTGGGCTTTATTATCTTCTGTTATTGCTTTTGTTCTTGGGTTTACGACTGTTTTTGTTGCTTTAGGTGCCAGTGCTAGTACAATTGGGAAATTCATCGGTTATTATCGTGATTGGTTTGCCCTTGCTGCTGGAATTGTCATTATTATTTTTGGTTTAAATTTTTTGGGGATTTTCAAGATCGCTTTTTTATTTCGTGAGGCGCGTTTTCAGACCAAAAAAACACCTGCTGGTCCTTTAGGCGCGTATATTATCGGTTTAGCTTTTGCCTTTGGTTGGACACCGTGTATTGGCCCTATTTTAGGTCCTATTATAACGCTTGCTGGAACAAAAGAAACTGTGGGAGAGGGAGCTGTTCTCTTAGCGGTTTATGCATTAGGTCTTGCTATTCCTTTTATGTTAGCAGCTTTATTTTCGAGCAGTTTTATGCGATTTTTAGGAGCTTTTCGTATTCATTTAGGAAAAGTTGAAAAAATCATTGGTGTTTTTCTTATTCTTACAGGGATTTTGTTTTTAACAGGTTCTATGCAGGATCTTTCATTTTGGCTTTTAGAACATTATCCTTCGTTGAGTTATATTGAAGATATTCGTTGGCACAGTATTATGAATTTTTTTGGATTTTCTCGTTAGTCTTATGTGTTTTTATGGTTAGAAGTTGTCTTTCTATTGTTCTTGCCGCAGGTGAGGGGACGCGCATGAAATCGTCTCTGCCTAAGGTACTTCATAAAATTGCTGGATTGCCTCTTATATGCCATGTTCTAAAACAAATAGAATTGGCAGGCTCTTCACAATTAGCGGTTGTTGTGGGATATGGTGCTAAGGAGGTTATGCACGTTGTTCAGTCATTTGTAAAAGATGTAATGATTTTTGAACAAAAAGAGCGTTTAGGAACTGCCCATGCTGTTTTGTCTGCTCGTTTAGCTTTGCAAAAGGAGGTGGATGATGTGCTCATTGTTTTTGGGGATACTCCTCTTATTCAGCAAGATTCATTGCACCAAATGCGTGCACAGCTTGCTGATGGAGGAGCAGATGTTGTTTTTGCAGGTTTTCATACCAAACATCCAACAGGTTATGGGCGTCTTCTCGAGAAAAATGGTCAATTGATTGCAATTGTAGAAGAAAAAGACGCTAGCGATGAAGAAAAAAAGATTTCTTTTTGTAACGGTGGAATACTCGCTATGCGTGGAAAACATGCACTTTCTCTTTTAGAGAAAGTTGGTAATAATAATGTGAAAAAAGAATATTACTTAACAGATATTGCTTCTCTTGCAACACGCGAAGGATTAGATGTGCGTGTTGTTGAAGTTCCTTTTGAAGATATTGTAGGAATTAACAACGGTCTTGAGCTTTCTGAGGCTGATTCTTTGTGGCAAAAACGTAAAGCGCGCGATTTAATGTTATCGGGTGTTACACTCTTAAAGCCAGAAACACTCTATTTTTCTTATGATACAGAAATTGCACCAGGGGTGGTGATAGAACCAAATGTTTATTTTGGGTTAAACGTAAAAGTACAATCTGGTGCGGTTATTCATGCATTTAGTTATCTCGAAGGTGCTGTGGTTGGTAGAGATGCACAGATTGGTCCCTATGCACGTTTGCGTCCTGGAACAGAGTTGGCTAAGTCCGTAAAGATTGGAAATTTTTGTGAAGTCAAACAAGCTAAGGTAGGAGAATCTTCTAAAATCAATCATTTAAGTTATATTGGTGATGCCGAAATTGGTGCACATACCAATATTGGAGCCGGTACGATTACTTGCAATTATGATGGATTTAACAAATATAAAACCATGATTGGTGATCATGCTTTTGTTGGGTCTAATACGGCACTTGTTTCCCCATTGGTAATAGGGGATGGCTCTTATGTTGCTTCAGGAAGTGTTATTACTGAAAATATTCCTATGAACAGTATGGCTTTTGGGCGTGCACGACAGGTTATAAAAGAGGGCTATGCGACAAAATTTCGAGAGCGTTTGTTAGAAAACAAACAGAAAAAATGATTATTTTCAGCTTATTCTTTTGTTTCGTGTTAATCTAACGATGGATGGAAGATTTATTCTTAAAGATTGTCGTATTCCATGTTTGAATTATTTTTATTATTTATAGTTTTAAATAAAGGCTGTTGGATTGTTTTGTAAAATTTGAATCTTAAGATGTGGGTTGGAGCTTTTTAATGTGTGGAATTATTGGAGTTCTTGGAAAGAGGTGTGTTACGTCCTCTTTGGTTGAGGGGTTAAAACGTCTTGAATATAGAGGGTATGATTCATCTGGGGTGGCAACGGTCCATAATGGGCATCTTTATCGTGTACGTGCTGAGGGGAAGCTTGTTCATTTAGAAGAAAAATTAAAAAAAACACCTCTGGAGGGAAGTTTAGGGATTGGTCATACCCGTTGGGCTACGCATGGAATTGCTGTTGAACGCAATGCGCATCCCCATGTGACTGAAAAGCTTGCGATTGTTCATAATGGTATTATTGAAAATTTTGTAGAACTGCAAAAGGAACTCATAGAGGATGGTTGTATCTTTGAAACAGAGACGGATACGGAAGTTATTGCACATTTAATAACGCGTGCATTAAAAGATGGTCTTTCTCCGCAAGAAGCCATACGTACCAGTTGGAAAAGGCTGCAGGGGGCTTTTGCTATTGCTCTTATTTTCGAAGGTGAAGATAACCTTATGATTGCGGCTTGTTCTGGTCCACCTCTGGCAATTGGTTATGGAAAAGATGAATTTTTTGTGGGGTCAGATGCCATAGCTTTGGCACCATTCGTTGATTATATTAGCTATATGGAAGATGGGGATTGGGCTGTTCTCACACGGGAAGGTGTTACAATTTATGATGCTAATAATCAACCGGTAAAACGTCCTGTGACGACATTACTTGAAGGGGCTTTATTGATTTCTAAGGGTAATCATCGTCATTTTATGCACAAGGAAATGTTTGAACAACCTGAAGTGATTTCTCATAATTTGGCGCATTATCTTGATCTTGGAAATTATGCGGTTCGACCGCTTGAGAATTTGATTGATTGGAAAAATATTCATCGGCTTCTTTTTGCGAGTTGTGGAACGGCATATTATTCAACCTTAGTTGCGCGCTATTGGTTTGAGAAATTTGCCGCTTTAAGTGTTGATAATGATGTTGCTTCCGAGTTTCGTTATCGTGAACCTCCTATAACGTCTGATGTGTTATCGCTGTTTGTTTCTCAATCTGGTGAGACAGCTGATACATTGGCTTCTTTGCGTTATTGTCGTGAGCGGGGTGTAAAAACAGCAACAATTGTGAATGTAGAGCAATCAACAATGGCAAGGGAGGCTGATTTTATTCTCCCAACACTTGCCGGACCGGAAATAGGTGTTGCTTCAACAAAAGCTTTTACCTGTCAATTGGCAACGCTTGCTTCACTCGCTCTTAGTGCGGCTAAACAACGTGGCTATCTTACAGTTCAAATGGAACAGCAATTGGTTCAGCAGTTGGCAGAAGTTCCACGTATTTTAAATGAGGTCTTAAAATTAGAGAGAAAAATTGAATGTATTTGTCGTGATTTGGTGAATGCAAAAAGTGTTCTTTATCTGGGACGTGGAACTTCTTATCCGATTGCTTTGGAGGGAGCTCTTAAACTGAAAGAGCTTTCTTATATTCATGCTGAAGGTTATGCGGCAGGTGAATTAAAGCATGGACCAATTGCTCTGGTGGATGAGACAATACCCGTTATTGTTGTTGCACCTTATGATCGGTGGTTTGAAAAAACTTTTTCTAATATGCAAGAAGTGGTAGCGCGTAATGGTCGTATTATTTTAATAACCGATAAAAAGGGAGCAGAAGTAGCTTGTCTTAAGACTTTATCAACGATCACTTTGCCAGATGTTCCAGAATTTATTTCTCCTATTATTTATGCACTCCCTGTTCAGTTAATCGCTTATCATACGGCTGTTTTATTAGGAACAGATGTTGATCAACCCCGTAATTTAGCAAAATCAGTCACGGTTGAATAAAAGTATATTTCTGAATCTTTTGGAGAATAATCAAGTGTAAGAAATTGATTTATAATGAAACTTATTTTTTCATTTTTCTCTGTTGAACGAGAATACTGAAGAAAGGTTTTTTATTCCTAAATCCTTTACGATAAAACGAAAAATATTTTCTTACCTATCAAAAAATAGATCAGTTATGTGAATATAATGGTAAAAAAAAGACGCAATATTGCTTCTACTGTTTTAATGCAGTTGATTTGTTATTCGTTCATGAAGCATAAAGATGGTAAGAGACTGCGTAGATCATTTATGGGTAATTCTAAGAGAAAATCATATTTGAACAGAGAGGTATTTAAGTTTTTTATTAGAGGGTTTTTGTTATCCTGCTCGTAAGAGGCGTGCAGCATCGTTGTGTCCGAAAAGATAAAGGAGCAACCGTAAAGCTTGTCCTTGCTCAGAAGAAAGATGAGGATCGCGTTGTAAAAATAAACGAGCATCTTTTCTTGCCATTGACAAAAGATCGCTATGAACTGCAAGGTTTGCTATATGAAATTCAGGGACTCCAGATTGTTTTGTACCTAAAAGCTCTCCTTCGCCTCGTAGGCGCCAATCTTCTTCAGCAATTTCAAAACCATCTTCTGTATTGCGGATAATATTAAGGCGTGTTGCTGCTGTTTTAGTCAGTGGATCTTTATAGAGCAAAATGCAGGAAGATTTTTTATCGCCTCGTCCTACACGTCCACGTAATTGGTGCAATTGTGAAAGGCCAAAATGTTCCGCGTGTTCGATGATAATGATCGAAGCATCTGGAATATCTACTCCCACTTCAATGACGGTGGTTGCAACTAAAATACGTGTATTTCCACATTTAAAAGATGCCATAGCGGCTTCTTTTTCTGCTGTAGACATTTTTCCATGGATCATACCAACGTGTGCTCCAAAGCGCTCATGGAGAAATGCAAAGCGGTTTTCAATTGAAGTGAGATCAAGAGCTGTCGATTCCTCTACTAAAGGACAAATCCAATAGAGCTTTTCTCCTTTTTCTAATGCAATTGCGATTCTCGCTATAAGCTCATGAAGACGTTTCAAAGAAAGCGTTGCTGTTGTAATGGGTTGTCGTCCCATTGGTTTTTCGGTAATTTTAGAGACATCCATATCACCAAAAGCTGTTAAGACAAGTGTGCGCGGAATGGGCGTGGCGGTCATAACCAGCATATCAGCTTTATTGCCTTTTTCTGTAAGAGCGATACGTTGATGGACACCAAAACGGTGTTGTTCATCGATAATGGTTAAAGCGAGATTATTATAAGTAACGCTGTTTTGTATGAGAGCATGAGTTCCGATAACAATAGAAACTTGACCTGACAGAATATCATTCACGATATTTGTCCGCAATTTTCCTTTTTCTCGTCCTGTTAAAAGCGTTGTTTGTAATCCGACCTTTTCGGCAAGAGGAGCGATGGTGGCAAAATGTTGCCTAGCAAGCACTTCAGTTGGTGCCATTAAAGCTGATTGTCCTGAATTTTCAGCAATTTGTGCCATTGCCATCAATGCAACAACAGTTTTTCCTGCGCCTACATCACCTTGAAGTAGTCTTAGCATCGGTTCTGGTGAAGCAAGATCATTTGCGATATCTTCTACTGCTTTTTTTTGTCCGGTTGTGAGTTGAAAGGGGAGGATATTGAGTAATTTTTTAGTATAAATTCCTGTTGATGGTCGAGAAGTGCCAACAAGAGATTTAGTTTTCAAACGCACGAGTCCTAGTGCCAATTGACAAGCGAGCAATTCATCATAGGCAAGACGTTTGCGTGCTGTACTTTCTAAGGATAGATCATTGGGGTTAATGGGTGCATGGATACGGCGTAAAGCAACGGAAAAAGAAGGAAAATTTTGCTGCTTTTTTACATTTTCATCTATCCATTCTGGTAGAAGAGGAATAAAATCAAGAGCGTTTTGTATGGCGCGTCTTAGTGTCTTTACAGTTAGTCCGGCAGTAGAGGGATAGACAGGTTCGATCAGAGGTATCTGATTTGATTGTTCGCTTGGGGCAATATAGTCTGGATGCGCCATTGAAAGCTGTCCATTAAACCATTCAACTTTTCCTGATATAATGACTTTTTTTCCTTCGGGGAGTTGTTTTTTTAGCCAAAGAGGTTGAGCATGAAAAAAGACTAAATTTATTTTTCCTGTGTGATCATGGGCAATAACACGATAGGGAATTCGGTTGTGACCACGGGGTGGTGGTTGATGTTGATCGATGATAATTTCGAGCGTAACAGTATCTCCTTCTTTTGCAGAAGCAATGTTGGGACGCATTCTGCGGTCTATAACGGAATGGGGCATTAATTGAAGAAGGTCAATAAGGGTTGCTTCGCGTTGTGTGGGATTAACATCTAAGAGTTTGGTCAATAAACCATAGACTTTAGGTGTAATACCAGAAAGAGTTCGGATAGAATTAAAAAGTGGGGTAAGAAGACTTGGAGGCATGAGCAAATTTAACCTGCCCTTTTTGTTTTTTCTAGACCTTTAGAAGAGCTTTTTGGGGATAAAGTCATAAAGAGGAGGTTGCTTTATTTACACATTGAACTTTAGGAAGAGAAATTAATATTTAAAGAAAAATACAATTAAATGGTCAAAAATTAAAGTACTTAGATGAGGTATATTGTTTTTCTTTTTATTTTAGGTGTTTATTTGCTGTGAATAGAAGCATTTTCTTGATAGAACTCTCTTATAAATATTAATAAAATTGGGATATTGCTCCTATGTAGGATGATGAATTTATAGCTTTAAAGTTTGATGATGAACAGAAGTTTTTTCTTTTATAAGGGGTGCTGTTTAGCATTTATTTTGTAGTGGGAAATTGTGAGAGTGGTAAAAAATAAAATGCAAATGCAAGAGAACAAAAATTCTCTTCCTCGCTTTATTCATTTGAGAGTGCATTCAGCTTATTCCTTGCTCGAAGGGGCTTTAAAAATCCCCCAAATTATTCAACAGACGATTTTAGATCATGCACCAGCGGTTGCTATTACCGATACCAATAATTTATTTGGTGCTTTGGAATTTTCACAGCATTGTCTTTCTCATGGGGTCCAACCTATTATTGGTTGTCAGCTTACTGTTGATTTTTGTGATGAAAATGATCATTCACGTTTGGCTAAATGGCGTAATCCTTCTGATTTTTGCTCTATTGTTCTTTTGGCTGCTAGCGAAACCGGTTATGCTCATTTGGTTCGTCTTGTGAGCCGTGCTTATCTTGATAAGTGTGATACTGATCCTCCTCATATTAAAGCTGATTGGTTGTCAGAACACAGTGAAGGCATAATCGCTTTAACGGGTGGAAAGGGAGGACCTATTAATCTTTCTTTGGCAGAAGAGAAAAAAGAACATGCTGTTGAGCGCTTAATTTATTTGAAAAAATCTTTTGCTGATCGTCTTTATGTGGAGTTACAACGGCATGGCTCTTATGACCGGAGAGTAGAAGCTGATCTTATTGAATTGGCTTATGCGCATGAAATTCCTCTTGTAGCAACGAATGAAGCTTTTTTTCTGCAAAGAGAAGGGTATGAAGCGCATGATGCGCTGATGGCTGTTTCAGAAGGACAAATTGTCTCTAATCCAGATCGCAAACGTGTGACACCAGATCATTATTTGAAGTCACAAGATGAAATGGTTACACTGTTTTCTGATCTTCCAGAAGCTTTGGAAAATAGTGTTGAAATTGCATTGCGTTGTCATATTGCCTCGCCTCTTCGAAAACCGATATTGCCTCGTTTTATAGAACAATCTGTTAATTCAGAAACTACTTTAGAAATAGAAGATAGTGAGTTATTAAATCAGGCTAAAGATGGTTTGAAGATTCGGCTTGAAACAATAGGGTTGGCTGAAGGGTATACGATTGCAGATTATGAACAGCGGCTTGATTATGAAATTTCAGTTATTACGCGTATGCAATTTTCTGGATATTTTCTTATCGTTTCAGATTTCATAAAATGGGCAAAGGTTCATGACATTCCCGTTGGACCAGGCCGGGGTTCTGGTGCTGGTTCACTTGTTGCTTATGCATTGACGATTACTGATGTGGATCCCTTGCGGTTTTCTCTTCTCTTTGAACGTTTTCTGAATCCAGATCGTGTTTCGATGCCAGATTTTGATATCGACTTTTGTCAAGAGCGGCGCGAAGAAGTTATTCAATATGTTCAAAAAAAATATGGACGTGATCAAGTTGCTCAAATTATTACTTTTGGTAAGTTACAGGCACGTGCAGTTTTGCGTGATGTGGGGCGTGTTTTAGAAGTTCCTTATCGTCAGGTGGATTATCTTACAAAATTAATTCCTGCCACCCCAGGAAGTCAGGTAGAATTAGCAGATGCTATTAAGGATGAACCTAAATTTGAAGAAGAAAAGAAAAAAGATCCCGTTGTTGGACGCGCATTAGATATAGCGCTTCAGTTGGAGGGACTTTATCGTCATGCTTCAACTCATGCTGCTGGGATTGTTATCGGAGATCGTCCACTTTGGGAGCTTGTCCCGATGTATCGTGATCCTCGTTCTGATATGCCTGTTACACAATTTAACATGAAATATGTTGAACAAGCGGGGCTGGTAAAATTTGATTTTCTTGGATTAAAAACGCTTACTGTTTTGAAAATGGCAGTCGATTTTGTTGCCAGAAAGGGGATTAAAATAGATTTATCAAATATTCCTCTGAATGATGAAGCAACCTACGCTATGATGGCACGTGGTGAAACGGTTGGCGTGTTTCAGGTGGAAAGTTCTGGTATGCGCAAGGCGTTGATTGGAATGAAGCCAGACCGTATTGAAGATATTATTGCGCTGGTTGCACTTTATCGTCCAGGTCCAATGGAGAATATTCCAACCTATAATGCACGCAAACATGGGGAAGAGGAAATTGCTTCTATTCATCCTAAGATAGATCATCTGATCAAAGAAACACAAGGTGTTATTGTCTATCAAGAACAGGTGATGCAGATTGCTCAGGTTCTTGCTGGCTATTCGCTTGGAGAAGCTGATTTACTACGTCGTGCTATGGGGAAAAAAATTCATGCTGAAATGCAAAAACAGCGTACGCGTTTTGTCAATGGAGCTGTTGCAGGTGGCGTGGATAAAGATCAAGCTGATATTATCTTTGATCTTTTAGCAAAATTTGCCGATTATGGTTTTAATAAATCGCACGCTGCTGCTTATGCAATTGTTTCTTACCAAACGGCTTATATGAAAGCAAACTATCCCGTTGAGTTTTTAGCTGCTTCAATGACATATGATATGACGAATACAGATAAGCTCAATGATTTTCGGCGTGAAGCATTAAGGTTGGGTATTGAAGTTATTGCACCTTCTATACAAACATCTCATCGTGTTTTTGAGGTTGGTGATAATTGTATTTATTATTCTCTTGCTGCCATTAAAGGTGTGGGAGAAACTGTTGTAGATCATATTGTTTCTTGTCGTGGGAGTAAGATTTTTAAGGATTTGGAAGATTTTTGTGCGCGTGTTGATCCTCGTATTGTTAATAAGCGTGCGATGGAAAGTTTAGTTTGTGCTGGTGCTTTTGATTGTTTTAACATTGCACGTGAGGTTTTATTAGCCAATCTTGGAACCCTTCATGCGCGTGCACTTCGTATTCTCGATGACAATTCTAGCGGGCAGGTTGATATATTTGGAATGGCAGGCGGATTAAAAGAACCATTGATTTTATCGCAAACAACCCCTTGGTTGCCGGCTGAGAAACTTTATCGAGAATTTCAAGCTATAGGTTTTTACTTTTCTGCGCATCCTTTGGAGGAGTATCAAGCTATTCTGAACAAAAAACGCATTCAGACTTGGGGTAATTTTGCCAATGCCGTTAAAGGGGGAGCAACGGCTGCACGGCTTGCTGGAACTGTTGTGGCAAAAAACGTGCGCAAAACAAAATCTGGTAAAAAAATGGGAATTATTCATTTTTCTGATACAAGTGGACAATATGAAGCAGTTCTCTTTTCTGAGGCACTCTCGGATTATGAAGAGATGCTAGAACCCGGAAAATCTTTTATTATTACGGTGAGCGCAGAAAATCGTTCTGAAGGAGTTAGTTTGCGAATTGAAACAATTCAGTCTTTGGAAAATGAATCATTACAACAGCATAAAATGATGCGTCTCTTTATAAAAACAGTTGATATGCTTCCACAAATTGAACAAAATTTAAATCTTGGGGGGAATGGAGAGGTTGGGCTTATTTTAATTCAAGAGGATGGATTGCGAGAAGTCGAAATTGCGCTTCCTAAGCGATATAAGGTAAATTCACATGTCGCAAATGCTATGAAATTAATTCAGGGTGTTGTTGATGTAGAATTGAGTTAAAGAAAGATTAAAGATGGGAGCTGATTTTGAGTGGTGTTTTTGCTTTTAGGAGAGCTAAAAATGGAGCTTTTAAAATCGGATTGTAGGTTTCGAAAAATATTGCTTTTATTAGAGTAAATTATGATATTTTTTAGTGTCATAAAATTAAAAAAATCTCGTTCTTTCGTAATATTCAAAGTGCCGGAAGAATTTTATAAGTTTTTATCATTATTTTTTATAGAATTCATCGCATCATACATGTAAAGCCAATTGAGATCTGACATAATGCTCTCTGGTGTACGAATTTTCATCATGAGATTGCGTGCAATTGCTATGGGACCGGTTGCGTGATAGGCTAATCTATTGAAATCTCCGCGTTTTTTTACTGCTGCAATACGCGGGGTGCGTGTTGTTTCGTAAAGCGAAAGTGCTTTCGTTAATGAAAAATCTTTCAATGAAAGTGCTTTTGCTAATGTGGCGGCATCTTCGATTGCCATAGCGGCACCTTGTGCTGCAAAAGGTAAGGCAGCATGTGCGCAATCGCCAACAAATACTTGTCTCTCTAAACCGATAAAACGATTTTGTTTCATTTGAAAAAGTGGCCAATAACTCCATTCATCAATATGATCGAAGATTTGTAAGATTTTTGAATTCCAATCTTTAAAAAGAGATTTGAGTTTTTCTTTATCTCCTTTATGGGCCCATCCTTCTTTTGAACTTTCTCCATGCGTAATGGCGACAAAATTAAAAATTTTTTCTGAC
This sequence comes from Bartonella sp. AP331QHHD, assembly GCF_042195905.1. NCBI lineage: Bacteria > Pseudomonadati > Pseudomonadota > Alphaproteobacteria > Hyphomicrobiales > Bartonellaceae > Bartonella > Bartonella sp. AP331QHHD. The sequence goes on along the minus strand of NZ_JBHIPG010000082.1, from coordinate 92,217 downwards.
GATTGAATGGGGTAGACAACAAGATGATTTTTTGGTCCCATCCAAGCCGTAATTGTCTTCATATTTTGCAATGAAGAACGAAAGTTTTGAGGAAGATTATCAGATGTTGTTGTTGCACGCCAAGCAATAAAGCCACTAAAATTTGCTTTTTCATGAAAAGGAGATTGTTGCCGTAATGTTGACCAAACGCCATCACATCCGATCAAGAGGGGCGTTGAATAAAGCTGTTCTGTTGCCGTATCTGTTTTTATTGTCGTGATTTTAATGTTGGTTGCCGATTGGGTAGAAGATACAATCGTTTCGCCTGCTTTGTATTTGATCAAAGGATTTTCAATCACTGCATTATATAAAATTTTTTGTAAAGCCGCGCGGTGAATCGTCATATAAGGGGCTTTCCAATATTTTTCTGTTAGATTAATAAGATGAGCCCGTAGATGTATTTTTAAAGATAATCCATCTTTTAACTCAAGAAAATATGGGATTGTCGCGACTTCAGTGAGTTTGTTAAGAAGTTTCCAGCGAGCAAGAATAGATGTTGCATTTGGTGTCAGTTGAATACCAGCGCCTATCGTTTCAAGTTGCTTACACTTTTCGATAATGGTGCTTGCAATTCCTTTATGAGCGAGTGCTAAAGCAGTGCTTAAACCAGCAATTCCTCCTCCAACGATGATGGGTGATTGTTCCACAAATGATTTCATATTAAACAAGCAGAATTAAAAGAGGGGTTATTAAGAAAGCCAAAAAACGCAATTATAATAGCTTTTCTGGATGATATAAGCATCCTGTTGGGTTTGTTTGATCGTATGATAGCGAGGGAACATAACGATAAAGGGTTGAGCAGTAAGGGCAAATTTTCTCATCTGCTGCTCCCATATCGATAAAGATATGAGGATGATCGAATGGGTGTGTAGCGCCTACACACATAAATTCTTTCACACCAATTTCGATTGTTTTATATCCAAGGTCATTTTGGAAATGAGGAATATTGTGATCAGCCATGGCATACAAACTCCAGAATAAATTTTCTCATCAGCTATGATTGGGCTCTTCTATTTTATAGGCGTGAGTTTGTAATAAAGCGTATAATAATGCAAGATGCTTTTTAAGACAAATTTCTCTTCTTTTATGCTATATTAGAATAGTTGTCTTACTTTTAGTGCTTTGCGCATAGCAATAATTCCAAGTACTTTTAAATATTAAATGGAAAAATGATGAGGGAAGTTAGGCATTGATATATTATTATGATGATAACATATTATCAAATGTTATGTGAGATATTTCGTCAAGGATTTTAGAAAATATAAAAGAAAATTATTTAGGATATATGGAACAGAGGGTGGTAGATAAAATTTCTATATCGAATATAACAATGAAAAATCCGGTACGATTTATTAATCGAGAGTTTTCATGGCTACAATTTAATAATCGTGTTTTGATGGAAGCGGCTAATTCGAAACATCCTTTATTAGAACGTCTACAATTTCTTTCTATTTCAGCTGCAAATCTTGATGAGTTTTTTATGGTTCGTGTTGCAGGACTAGCAGCTCAAATTCGTGCTCGCGTTACAGCGTGCAGTGCAGATGGGCACACTCCACAGGAACAACTTGATATTGTATTAGCTGAGATTTCAAAGCTGCAGGCTCACCAACTACGAGAATTGAATGTTTTACGTGATGAATTAAAAAAGAATGATATTGAAATTATTTGTTCTGATGATCTTTCAGAAATTGAAAAATCATGGCTTGAAAAATATTTTCTTGAGACAATTTTTCCTGTTTTAAAACCTTTACCTGTTGATTCTACTCATCCTTTTCCATTTATTCCTAATTTAGGGCTTTCTATTGGGCTTCAATTGTCTGGAGAAACTGATCAGAATTCACACACAGTGTTGTTATCTATTTCAATGCTTTTAAGGCGTTTTATTCTTCTTCCTCAAGAAGGCAATCATTTTCGTTTTATTGCATCTGAAGATGTTATTTGCCTTTTTATTAAATATGTATTTCCTAACTATGAGGTTAAAGAAATTGGTATATTTAGAATAATCCGAGATAGTGATATTGAAGTAGAAGAAGAAGCTGAGGATCTTGTTCATTTTTTTGAAACTGCTCTTAAAAGGCGGCGCCGTGGGCAGGTTATTCGAGTTGAGTTTGACGCAAAAATGCCAGAGAGTTTACGCCAATTTATAGCGAATAGTCTCGCTGTTCCTGATAATTGTATTAATGTCCTTGACGGATTTTTAGCGCTTAATACGGTATCAGAAATTGTTTCTATTCCCCGCGATGATCTTAAATTTATTCCTTATATTTCTCGTGTTCCAGAATGTATTCGTAAACATAAAGGGGATTGTTTTGCGGCTATTCGTGAAAATGATATTGTGATTCATCACCCCTATGAGACATTTGATGTTGTTGTCCAATTTTTACGTCAAGCTGCTTGCGATCCTGATGTTGTAGAAATAAAACAAACACTTTATCGTACATCAAATGATAGTCCAATTGTTGGCGCTTTGATTAAAGCAGCTGAACAGGGAAAGTCTGTGACTGCTTTGGTAGAACTTAAAGCACGTTTTGATGAGGAAGCAAATATTCGTTGGGCCAGGGATCTTGAATGTGCTGGGGTTCAAGTTATTTTTGGTTTTATTGCATTAAAAACGCATGCTAAGATGTCATTAGTTGTGAGACGTGAGGGAAAACGTCTTCGCTCTTATGTTCATCTTGGAACAGGAAATTATCATCCCATTAATGCTAAAACTTATACCGATCTTTCTTTTTTTTCCACGGATGATGATATCGCTCATGATGTTGCGTTATTATTCAATTATATTGCGCAATATGAGCGTCCAAATGAAACAATGAAGATTGCTTTTTCACCCTTAACACTGCGTGGTCGTATCTTAGAGCATATTGAGGGAGAAATTGTTCATGCACAACAGGGAAGGTTTGCTGCTATTTGGATGAAAGTTAATGCATTGGTTGATCCTGAAATTATTGATGCTTTATATCGTGCCAGTCAAGCAGGGGTGCAAATTGATTTGGTTGTGCGGGGGATATGTTGTTTACGTCCTGGTATTCTAGGAATTTCGGATAATATTCGTGTAAAATCAATTGTCGGGCGTTTTCTTGAACATAGTCGCATTTTTTGTTTTGGGAATGGTCAAGATTTGCCTAATGAAAATGCACTCGTTTACTTAGGCTCTGCTGATATGATGCCTCGTAATTTGGACTATCGTATTGAAATATTGGTTCCGGTTTTTAATAAAATAGTGCGTCAAAAAATTCTTTTACAGATTATGTTAGCTAATATCATTGATAATCAACAAAGCTTTGATATACTTAAGGATGGAACATCAAAACGTATTACACCGCAGATAGGTGAAAGTCTATTTAATGCGCAGGAGTATTTTATGGCCAATACAAGTTTTGCGGGGGAAAATGAGTCTTTTGAGTCTTCTGTTTCGCGCTTGGTTGCGTTGCATCGGCAACAAGCCGAAATACATAAAGACTAAAATCCAATGACATATAGAGATGCTCAAGGTCGGTTAAAAGGGCGTAAGCCTGTTGCTGTTATTGACATTGGCTCAAATTCTGTTCGGTTGGTTATTTATGAGGGGCTTGTTCGATCACCAACAGTTTTATTTAATGAAAAGATTCTTTGTGGTCTCGGTCATGGTGTGGCGAAAACAGGATTTTTAGAAGAAAAATCGATGAAAATGGCGTTGCAAACACTGAAACGGTTTCGTACGCTTTGTCGACAGATTGGGGCAGATGAGGTCTATACTTTAGCAACAGCAGCAGCACGAGATGCACAGAATGGCGTAGCATTTATTCAGCATGCTGAAGATATTTTGCAAAATAAAATATATCTTCTTTCAGGAAGTGAAGAAGCTATGTATTCAGCATATGGAGTTGTGTCTACTTTTTATCAACCAAAAGGTATTTCTGGGGATCTTGGTGGTGGAAGTCTTGAGCTGATTGATATTGATCATTCTGATGTTGGTGAAGGGATAACGCTCCCATTGGGTGGTTTAAGGCTACAGTATATGTCAAATAATGATAGTGCTGTAGCTACAAAAATTGTACATGAGCAATTTTATAAATCGTCTGTTGTTCGTACTCGTAAAGGTATAGCACGTTATTTTTATGCAGTAGGGGGGACATGGCGTAATTTGGCAAAACTCCATATGGCAATGAAACACTATCGGCTCCCTGTTATGCATGGCTATGAAGTTGATGCCGTTGAAATGGAGAACTTTTTACGTCTTGTAGCACGTGGCAATATTGATAATATGAGAGGGATTGCAGCGGTTTCTCAGAATCGTCGAAAACTTTTATCTTATGGGGCAATAGTTCTTATTGAACTCATTCAGTGTATGGAGTTTGAAAAGATAATCTTTTCTGGTGCTGGCGTTCGTGAAGGTTTTCTTTATTCACGTTTGCCGCAGGCGATTCGGCTTTCAGATCCTCTCATTGCAGCATGCACAGAAATGGCTATTTTACGGGCACGTTCACCAAAACAAGCAGAAGAACTCATTGATTTTACGACGAATGCTTTTGAAGTTTTTGGAATTTCAGAAACCGAAAATGAATGCCGTTATCGTCAAGCCGCTTGTCTTCTTGCGGATATTGGTTGGCGTATACATCCAGATTATCGAGGCAATGAAGCAGCAAATCAAATAGCTTTAGGATCTTATCCAGGAATTTCTCATGAAGGGCGCCTTTATGCGGCACTTGCTGTTTTTTTTCGCAATACGAGTTTATTGGTTGATAAAGAATCTCTTCCCATTTTTCAATTAGCAACTCAAAATATAATTGAAAAAGCACGTATTCTTGGCGAAACTATGCGTATTGCTCATCTTTTTAGTGCTTCTGTTGCAGGAATTTTACCTCATTTATTGTGGCATAAAAAAGCAGATCATATTATCCTGCAGATCCCAAAGAATTACGCTGGGTTATTAGGAGAACGTCCTCTTGGACGATTACAGAAGTTATCAAAAATAATAAAACAACCTCTCGCTTTTGAAATTTTTTGATTTTTTTCCTAATTTATTCGTGTTTTATGTCTTAATAATAGGGCCATTGACGAGGGATAAACTAGGTAGCCTATCATCATGAGCTGGACAATAGGACTTGTTCCATAACGCCCATGCTAGACACCACGCAAAGCATTTGTAATGCCTGAGCATTCATAAAAGAAAACATAATTTTTTATTCTGTTACTTGCATCACAGGATGGATTTTTCACTTCATAAGCTTCATGTGAAAATGAAAAGTTTTGTCCATTTTTACGTGAAAAGGTTTTCTTTTTATGCTGCGTCGTTATAACGTTTCTGTTTAGCTTGCTCGATTATCTTGATAAGATTACGATTGTAACCAACGCGATAAAAAACAAGTTTTAAAGATTTTGGGAGAGATCCATTGGTTACATGACGCTGGAATGTTGAAATACTCATATGAAACAGTTTTGCACTTTCACGGTCTGTCAAAAGAATATCATTTCAGTCATTATAAAATCCTTTCACTATAAAAAATAGAAATAAATCACAACTATTTATTAACCATGATTTTCGAATCCTTTGAAAGGTGTTTAATTTATAAAAAACAGCGCTTTATCATATAATTTCTTATGTGAAACTTTATGAGTCTTATTGAGATGGAATGAGAGAATCTTACGATATTCGGAGGTCTAATTCAATATAAATAACGCTAGATTATCGTTAGAAATCAATATATTGCTTTTGTTAGGTATTTTAGTTGTTATGCTGGCTCGTTTTTGATTGTTAGATTGCAATCTTGGTAGTTTTTAATACGATATGGTGACGTGAGGCATTATATCTTTGTTTGTTCCTATTTCTAGGCTGCTATTTTTGTAATGAATGCGCTTTTATTATCAGAACTTTTTTTTTCAAAACTTTTAAATAAGGAACTGTCTGTTTTTTTAGATTATTTTTAATGGGATTTCTATTTAATTGACCTGATAAAGATTTAGCTATCATTTTAATAAGAGTTTACTATTTAATTTTTTAACTTTGTCAGAAGTAGGCTTTATTTATCCTGTTTGCGTTGGCCTATAGGGCATACCAATTGATGTAGATAATGAGTAGCGTAATGGATTTTTCAAAATGAAAATGTAAATTAAAGCTGTTTTGTGCTTATTTTTCCATCGTTAAAGTAAAACCCTATCTGGCCCTTTAGCAGTTGTTCGGCTTTTTTACCAAATATTTCATAGCGCCAGCCATTCATAGCGGGAATATTTTTCTTTATTCCTCCATTGGCAATTTTTTCTAAATCATTAGATGTTGCAATAATTTTAGGGGCAATGCTGTTTTCATTTGCAACAATTTTTAATAACACTTTGAGCAGATCGATAACAGCGGCTGTCGTATCATTGAGTGGATTATGTTTAGGAATGGGGGGTAAAGTAGAAAGATCCACCTCTAATCCTTCGTGGACAGCTTTGATTAATGATTGAGCAATTGAGAGTTTATCCCAGTTCTTATTAAGACTGCGCAACCGTTTTAATGCAGATTCATCTTTTGGTTGTTGGGTTGCTATTTCTATAAGACATTCATCTTTTATGATATGACGACGTGGCATATTGTATTTTCGTGCTTCACGTTCCCGCCAAGCTGCTATCTTTTGTAATACAGCAAGTTCACGTGGCTTTTTAATTTTTCCTTTCACTTTTTTCCATGCTTCATCTTCTGGCATATCATAGGTTTTAGGATTTAAAAGGATTGTTATTTCATCATCCATCCAGTGAGCTCGTTGATTTTTCTCTAACCTTTTTTTCAATAACAAGTAAACATCTCTTAAGTAAGTTACATCGGAAAGTGCATAGAGCAGTTGTTTTTCAGACAAAGGGCGGTAACTCCAGTCTGTAAAGCGGGAGGATTTATCAAGATGATGCCCTGTACAGCGTTGTACAATTTGATCATAGGAGATAGAATCACCAAATCCACAAATGGATCCTGCTATTTGCGTATCAAAGAGAGGGGAAGGAATAACACCTCCAAGGTGATAAATTGTTTCAATATCTTGGCGCGCAGCATGAAAAACTTTTACAACTTTTTTATCGACCATAAGGTCAAAAAATGGTTGTAAATCAATATCTGGTGCTATGGGATCAATCAAAACTGTAACATCTGGTGAGGCGAGCTGTATTAAACACAGTTGAGGCCAAAAAGTTGTTTCGCGGATAAACTCAGTATCGACTGTTACAAAATCAGAGGTACGTAGAGCGTTAAGTGCAATTTCAAGATCTGTTGTTTGTGTAATAAGATTCATCATTTTATTATAATTCGATAAATTAAATTTGTCCTTTGTTGACTTTATTTTTGAGTTTTTATTCTCATATCTTGACAAATGGTTATTAAAAAGCGTTTGTAGCGCATGTGAATATTATAATCAAAGGCAAAAAACATGCACCGTTATCGCAGTCATCATTGTGCGGCTCTTCGTAGATGTGATGTAGGAACACAAGTTCGTCTTTCGGGGTGGGTTCATCGTGTTCGTGATCATGGAGGGATTCTTTTTGTGGATTTACGTGATCATTTTGGAATCACACAAATTGTTGCTGACCCTGCTTCACCAGCTTTTAAAGTTATTGAAAAAGTGCGTTCTGAATGGGTTATTCGTGTGGATGGGGAGGTATGTGCTCGTTCTGATGAGGTTATTAATGCAACGCTTCCAACAGGTGAGATTGAAATTTTTGCACAAGAGGTAGAAATTCTTTCAAAATCTGATGAGCTTCCTTTACCGGTTTTTGGTGAGCCTGATTATCCAGAAGATATTCGATTAAAATATCGTTTTCTTGATTTGCGTCGGGAGACTATGCACAAAAATATCATGCGTCGGACTGAAATTATTGCGGCTATGAGACGAGCTATGCAAAATAATGGTTTTACGGAATTTACGACGCCACTTTTGACAGCTTCATCGCCGGAAGGCGCACGTGATTTTTTGGTTCCAAGTCGTGTTCATCAGGGAAAATTTTATGCGTTACCGCAAGCGCCACAGCAATATAAACAGTTGTTGATGATGTCAGGTTTTGATCGTTATTTTCAGATTGCTCCATGTTTTAGAGATGAAGATCCAAGGGCCGACCGTCTTCCTGGTGAATTTTATCAATTAGATGTTGAAATGAGTTTTGTTGAGCAAGAAGATGTTTTAGCAACTATGGAACCTATTATGCGTTCTATTTTTGAAGAATTTGCAGATGGAAAGACTGTGACACAAAGCTTTCCTCGCATTTCCTATGATGAAGCAATGCGAAAATATGGTTCTGATAAGCCTGATCTGCGTAATCCGATCATTATGGAAGATGTTTCTCAGCATTTTTATAATTCTGGTTTCAAAGTCTTTGCTCAAATTTTAGCGAATGATGAGAATGCACAAGTGTGGGCTATTCCAGCTAAAACGGGTGGAAGTCGTGCTTTTTGTGATCGTATGAATGTATGGGCACAAGGCGAGGGGCAACCAGGGCTCGGCTATATTTTCTGGCGTGAAGAAGAAGGAAAATTTGAAGGAGCAGGGCCTATCGCCAAAAATATTGGTGAACAGAGGACTGAAGCAATCCGTATACAGCTTGGTCTTGAAAGTGGGGATGCCTGTTTTTTTGTAGCTGGCGATCCAAAAAAGTTTTCATCTTTTGCCGGAGCAGCACGCACAAGGGTAGGGGAAGAATTAGATCTTCTTGATAGAGATAGTTTCTCTTTGGCGTGGATTGTTGATTTTCCATTTTTTGAATGGAATGAAGATGAAAAAAAGATTGATTTTGGACATAATCCTTTTTCCATGCCTCAAGGGGGAGAAAATGCCCTAGCCTGCCAAGATCCTCTTACTATTAAAGCTTTTCAATATGATCTTGTTTGCAATGGTTATGAAATTGCATCAGGTGGAATTCGTAATCACTTACCAGAAATGATGCTTAAAGTTTTTGAACTTGTAGGACTTTCTAAGGAAGTTGTGAAAGATCGTTTCGGTGGTCTTTATCGTGCATTCCATTATGGGGCTCCGCCACATGGTGGCATGGCTGCGGGAATTGACCGCATTATTATGCTGTTACAAGGTGTTAAAAATTTGCGTGAAGTTGCTTTATTCCCTATGAACCAACAGGCGCTTGATCTTTTAATGAGCGCTCCGTCTGATGTTTCTCCTACACAATTACGTGATTTAGGAATCCGCATGGCTCCTACTCACAAAAATAGCTCATAAAGTTGATAATGGATTGTTTTCGTCTTTTTCTACGTAGAGTGAAGTTTTGATGCCTTTCAAGAGTCAACGGTGTGTGCGTGTACTGTTTGTGAAATTTAGATAGGCAAAACGCTATTGTGTTGATTCTTTATGAGGCATTTTTATTCCTTGTTTCTATAGTGGCTTTTCCCCTTGTGATAGGTGAGGAAATAATTATAATTGCTTGATCATGAATAAATTAGAAATAAAAGAATTCTATAATATTCGGGAGCCTCATTTTAGTTGAAAAAAATTAATTATCTTTATATGTCAATATATTATTTATTTTTTATTGAAGTTTTTACAACGTTGTAGCAGAGAATTGTGTCTCTTCGTTTTTATGAGAATAATGTGGTTTTCCATTCTATGGACTTACTCTGAAAAGTTTAAATTTCATAAGCTTTGAACATTTTTTTGGTTTTTCGTAGAAAAACTGAATGGGGTTGTTATACAATTTATCTTTATAATAAAAGATGATGTTTGAAAGGTGCTTTTGTCATTTCAGAAAAGATGAAATAACTCTTTGTGGGCAGTTAAATTATCGTCGAATTTGACAAAGCTTTCAATAAATTACTTAAGACAAGGGGGGAAGGACATGTATAAATTTTTCAAATTGATATAATTTTCTGTTCATGTTCTAATTGCAGCGTTTGTTTTTATGTAATTGACTTTTAATAAAAAAGTCGACTCATAGAAGATTTCATTAAATAAATCCTATAAAATAATTTCTTATTATTGTGGGAATTGTTGTTTTAATACTATGTCTGATAAAATGAATTTACCTTTTGATAAAGAACATATTGAACCAATAGAATTACGTTCTGCTTTACAGGAACGTTATTTGGCTTATGCACTTTCTACGATTACACACCGTGCATTGCCTGATGTACGTGATGGATTGAAGCCGGTCCACCGGCGGATTGTTCATGCGATGCGTCTTCTCAAACTAAATCCTGGACAGTCTTATGCGAAATGTGCGCGGATTGTTGGTGATGTCATGGGAAAATTTCATCCTCATGGGGATGCGTCTATTTATGATGCCTTGGTGCGCTTGGCTCAAAGTTTTGCTGTTCGTTATCCGTTGGTTGATGGGCAAGGCAATTTTGGTAATATTGATGGTGATAATGCTGCTGCCATGCGTTATACGGAAGCACGTATGACTGAAGTGGCTGCATTGTTACTTGAAGGAATTAATGAGAATGCTATTGATTTTCGTTTAACCTATAATGAGGAAGATGAAGAGCCTGTTGTTTTACCAGGAGCTTTCCCTAATCTTTTAGCAAATGGTTCTTCTGGTATTGCTGTTGGTATGGCAACATCTATTCCCCCCCATAATGTTGCTGAGCTTTGTGATGCAGCACTCCATTTGATTGCGCATCCCGATGTAAATGATGAGGAATTAAATCAATTTGTTCTTGGTCCTGATTTTCCGACGGGGGGAATTTTAGTTGAACCTAAAAAAAGTATTGAGGAATCCTATCGTGTTGGGCGTGGATTCTTTCGCTTGCGTTCACGTTGGCATCAGGAATCTGGTAGCCGTGGTTCTTATGTGATTGTTGTAACTGAAATTCCCTATCAGATTCAAAAGTCACGTCTTATTGAAAAAACAGCAGAGTTATTGCTTGCACGCCGATTGCCAATGCTTGAGGATATCCAAGATGAATCAGCAGAAGATATCAGAATCGTGCTGGTTCCTAAAAATCGGTCGGTTGATCCGGAGCTCCTTATGGAGTCTCTTTTTAAATTGACTGACTTTGAAGTAAGATTTCCCCTTAATCTGAATGTTTTGTCTTTGGGAAAAATACCCAATGTCCTTTCTTTGCGAGAAAGTTTGCAGCAATGGCTTGAACATCGTCAAGAAGTGCTTATTCGTCGCTCTCATTATCGGCTTGATCAAATTGATAGCCGATTGGAAATTCTTCATGGATATCTTATTGCCTATTTAAATCTCGATGAGGTCATTCAGATTATTCGTGAAGAGGATGAACCGAAAAAGAAGCTGATTAATCGGTTTGAATTAACAGAAAATCAAGCTGAAGCTATTCTTAATATGCGCTTGCGTTCTTTGCGTAAGCTTGAGGAATTTGAAATTCGTAAAGAATTTGAAAGTTTGAAAGCTGAAAAAGAAAAGCTACAGAATTTGTTAGCTTCTCCTATAAAACAGTGGAAAATAATTTCAGAAGAAATCAAAAAAGTTCGAAACACTTTTGGGCCTGAAACACTCTTGGGGAAAAGACGTACTACGTTTGAAGAGGCACCAAGACATGATCTTGATGATATTCAACAAGCAATGATCGAAAAAGAACCGATTACTATTGTTATTTCTGAAAAGGGGTGGATGCGTGCTTTGAAGGGACACTTGAACGATTATAAAGCACTTTCTTTTAAAGAAGGAGACAGTTTAAAGTTAGCCTTTCCAGCATTTACGACCGACAAGATTGTGCTGATCAGTACGGGGGGGAAGTTTTTTGCTATTGGTGCAAATAATTTACCTGGAGGGCGGGGACATGGTGAACCTATTCGTCTCTTAGTTGATATGGATGATGAGCACGATGTTCTCACAGCTTTTGTGCATCACGCCGAGGAAAAATTTCTCTTGGTTTCATCTCACGGTAATGGTTTTATTGTTTCTTCTGCAGAAGTGATCGCCAATACACGAAAAGGAAAGCAAGTGATGAATGTGAAAGCTCCTGATAAGGTAAAGCTTTGTGTTCCGGTAAATGGTGATCATGTTGCTGTAGTCGGTGAAAACCGTAAAATGCTTATTTTTTCTATTGAACAAATACCAGAAATGAATCGCGGTAAAGGTGTTCGTTTACAGCGTTATAAAGAAGGTGGTGTTGTTGATGCCAAGACTTTTAATTTATCAGAAGGCTTAAGTTGGCAAGATACAGCTGAACGAATCTTTAACCGTCAAGCTGATGATCTCATTGAATGGATGGGAATGCGTGCGGGCGTCGGGCGTTTGGTTCCAAGAGGATTTCCAAAATCAGGAAAATTTATCAATTAAATGTATTTTATAAATGGGAAAATTCCCTATGGTTTTATGATTATGTAAGATATTAATTTATAAAGATAATTTATTATTTTTTATATTGAACGAAAGACCTAAAGCGTAAGTTTTTCTCTTATTTCGATCTTGTTCAGGTTAAATCAATCAAAACTGTTTGTTTGCCTATCATGAGATGAGAGACCAGCCCGTCTTCATAAAAACTATTGAAGAAAAGAATAAAAATATTTTTTAATAAACCGTTTCACAGACAAGAGTTGTTGCAACAATAGTATGTTTGTTTTTTTACATTATACCATTTATGGGTGCTGTCGTGAAATGATTTGATATTTCGAGAGCTGTACCTTTAAACAAACAATGTGAATGTTTAACACAAGAATGTTCTATTTGGAGATGTTTTATTTTGTCTGATAGGTTTATTTTCTTATTGTTCAAGAGAGATGTTATTAATCTTTCGTAGTAATATTTATTCGTTAGGATTACTATGATATTGTCTAAAAAGATGACCACGTTCAGCCCATAAGACGAGAAGTATGGCAGTGAGACTCAGAAAGAAAAATCCTGCTGAGTTTGGGATGGTTGTTTCATCAAATTGTTGGGCAATAAAAAAGCTAAGTCCTGCACCGATAGATGTTTGAAGAAAGCCGGATACAGAAGAAGCTGTTCCAGCTATTTCTCCTACAGGTTCAAGAGCGAGTGTATTGAAATTGGCCATAATACCACCGCAGGTAAACATTAATATACAATATAACGTCATATAAAAAGGAAAAGGGATAACACCACCTGCTAAGATGGACCCAATAAACCAAATGCATGAAGTGGCACAAAAGAGCAAAAGCATAGTATGAGCAATACGCCGCATTCCAAGGCGTCCAACGAGTTGAGAGTTAAAGAATGATGATAGAGCTTGAAATGCAGCACCAACTGCAAAAGCAATAGGGAACCAAAGTCCTAGATTATAGATCCCTTCATATGTTTGTTGTGATGTATTAACGGCGGTAAAGATACAGCCTAAAATAATGGAAGTTGCAAGTGTATAGCAAAGTGTTGTACGATTGGTTATTACAATCCATAAGTTGTGTTTAACTGAAGAAAAGGAAAGAGAGCGTTGCGCATAAAGAGTTTCAGGCAAGCGCAGTTGAATCCAAATCATCAGTCCTAAACCAATCATTGCCATGAAAATAAAAATATATTGCCAATGTCCAAGCAGTAAAATGATCTGTCCTGTTGCGGGACCAACCATTGGTGCAACAAGAAAAACCATCATAACAATAGACATAACTTCTGCCATTTTTCGACCACTGTAAAGATCACGTACGACGGAAACTGTAAGAACTCGCATAGCAGCCCCTCCAATTCCTTGCAAGATACGTAAAATAAGTAAGAGAGAAAAATCAGTTACAAAGGCACAGCCAATCGCCGTAAATGAATAAAAAGCAAGCCCGAGAAGAATAAGTTTACGTCGTCCATACCTATCGCTTATTGGACCGAAAAATATTTGAGCAATACCATAGCTAATAAGATAACTCGAAATGATATAATGTTGATCATTTTCATTGAGAACATTTAAGCCGTCTAAAATATCGGGCATAGCTGGCAGCATAATATCAACAGCTATAGCGTTAATAGCCATGAGCGAAGCAATAAGAATAACAAATTCTTTATAGCCAATTTTGTTTCTAATCGCATCTCTATGCGTTTGTTCATCGACTGAATATGACATATGGCATCCTTGAAATAAAAATTTCGTCTGAAAACAGCTCTTTTTAAGAGTCTGAATAAAATGAAAGATACCTATGATTGATTACATGGAATATTTTTTTCTTTCAAAAGTTCCTGTAACTCATTGTTTTGAAACATCTCTTTAACAATATCACAGCCTCCGATAAATTCACCTTTGATATAAAGCTGTGGAATTGTTGGCCAATTTGAGTAATCTTTAATCCCTTGACGCAATTCGTTAGAAGTTAAGATATTAATCCCTTTATAATTCAATCCTAAATAATCAAGAATTTGAACAACTTGTCCTGAAAACCCGCATTGCGGAGCGTCAGGTGTTCCTTTCATGAATAAAATGACGTCGTTTGTTTTAATTTCGTTGTCAATAAAATCATGAACAGTGGTCATTTTTATCCCTCGATATTTCAGATTTTTATCAGTGTGTAATTTATATTCATACTGCTTTTAATCGTATTAAATGTGTGAATGCAAGAAGAAATTTTAGATTATTTTGGGACATTTGTTTGCAACATTAAGGCGTGAAGGTCATTTCCCATATTGCCTTTAAGGGCATCATAGACCATTTTATGTTGTTGAACACGGGTTTTACCACGAAAACTTTCAGAAATAACTTCTGCAGCATAATGTTCCCCATCTCCAGCAAGATCACGAATTCTTACAGTAGCATCAGGAATGCCTTCACGAATAAGCGTTTCAATTGCATGGGCACTCATTGCCATCATTATTCTCCTATGTTGTTCATTTTTTATAAAGGCTGTTTAAGAGAAAAAACAATTTTTATTCTTCACCCATAAATTGTGGAAACCAGTTTTCATAGGCTTTTGTGAGTTTGTCTACTGAAAGTGTTAATATCCCATCTATATTAAGAGAAGTACCCTCGACTTGACCTAGCTCTGTTAAAGAAACTGTATTGATTTGTGCACGCTCTTTAAGACTATTAAGAGAGTGAGGTTTGACGGCTAAAAGATAACGTCCTTGGTCTTCTCCAAAAAGTTCTGCATGATGGGGTGATTTATTGCTTAATTTTACTTTGATTCCTTTACCTGCTTTAATGACCATTTCAGCAAGTGCTATCGCTAATCCTCCGTCAGAAAGGTCATGGGCGGCGTGAATAAAACCACGATGTATGACATCTCGAACAAATTGACCATGCTTTTTTTCAAGTTGTAAATCTATAGGGGGGGGGGGGCCTGCATCAATATTTAAAATGTTACGTGCATAGATTGATTGTCCTAAATGGGAGCCGCAATTTCCTACTAAAACAAGAATATCTCCATTTTGCATACCACTTATTGTTACCATTTTAGACCAATCATTAAGAAGGCCTACCCCAGCAATTGTGGGGGTTGGAAGAATGGCTTCTCCATTTGTTTCGTTGTAAAGAGAAACATTGCCTGAAACGATAGGAAAATCAAGGATTCTACAAGCTTCTCCTATACCTTTAATAGCAAAAACCAGCTGTCCCATAATTTCAGGTTTTTCAGGGTTACCAAAATTGAGATTATCTGTAGCAGCCAGTGGTGTTGCACCTGTCGTACTAATGTTTCGCCAGCATTCTGCGACAGCTTGTTTCCCCCCTTCATAAGGGTCTGCTTCACAATAGCGAGGTGTTACATCAGAAGAAAAAGCAAGAGCACGTTTGCTGTTGTTTCCTACACGGATAACGCCTGCATCACCTCCTGGACAAACAAGGCTATTTCCTTGGATAAGGGTATCATATTGTTCATAAACCCATCGCCGAGAACTTTGATCAGCAGAATTCAATAAGCTCAGAAGCGCATCACCAAGATTTTCAACTTTTTTGACGTCTTCTGCTTTCAAGGGTGTTTTTTTTGCCGGCTCACTCCAAGGACGATCATAAACAGGCGCTTCATCACCAAGCTCTTTGATGGGAAGATTGACAACTTCTTCCCCTTGATGAAATACACGAAAACGTAAATCATCGGTTGTTTTTCCAATGATAGAAAAATGTAGTCCCCACTTATGAAAAATTGCTTCTGCTTGCTTTTCTAGTTCTGGTTTAAGGACCATGAGCATACGCTCTTGACTTTCAGAAAGCATCATTTCATAGGCTGTCATGTTTTCTTCTCGAACAGGAACTGTATCAAGATTAAGCTGTATCCCCAGATTTCCTTTTGCTCCCATTTCAACGGCAGAAGAGGTGAGTCCTGCTGCCCCCATATCTTGAATAGCAACCACGGCTCCAAGTTTCATGAGCTCTAAACATGCTTCAAGGAGACATTTTTCTGTAAAAGGATCACCGACTTGAACAGTTGGGCGTTTTTCACTGATTGAAGAATCAAATTCAGCAGAAGCCATTGTTGCTCCACCGACACCATCACGTCCTGTTTTTGCACCCAGATAAACAACAGGGAGTCCAATACCTTGTGCTTTAGAATAAAAAAGGGCGTCTGTCTTTGCAATACCGGCGACAAAAGCGTTAACAAGGATATTGCCATTATAACGCTCATCAAAATTTACTTCTCCACCAACCGTTGGAACACCAAAAGAATTGCTGTAACCACCTATTCCAGAAACAACACCAGAAACAAGATGGCGTGTTCGTGGGTGATCAGGAGCACCAAATCGCAATGCATTCATAGCAGCAACAGGACGGGCTCCCATTGTAAAGACATCACGTAAAATACCACCAACACCTGTCGCTGCACCTTGATAAGGTTCAATATAAGAAGGGTGGTTATGGCTTTCCATTTTGAAAACAACACATTGTCCTTCGCCAATATCGACAACACCAGCATTTTCACCAGGTCCTTGGATGACACATTTTCCTTCTGTCGGAAGAGTTTTTAGCCATTTTTTAGATGATTTATAGGAACAATGTTCGTTCCACATTGCAGAAAAAATTCCTAGTTCAGTAAATGTTGGTTCTCTACCAATTAACGTTAGGATACGTTGATATTCATCTTCTTTTAGCCCGTGTTGTGCAATGAGTTCTGATGTAATAGTGATGTTATTGCAAGGCTTCATGAGTATTTATCCGTCAAATTAATCGAAATTTAGTATTTTTATTTTTTTAACCTAGCAGCTTATATTATAAACAATAATGTTGTTTAATAATAAAAATATTTATAGACAGTAAGCTGAAGATTTTGTCCGTTTGTTTGGTGGGATTTAAGACTAAAAATGGTCTTAAATAATTATGTGTTTAGAAAATAATATCCATTGTTGTTTGTGAAGAGCTTTGTTGATAGATTTACGATGCGAGAAATGGTATAAATCCTTGTTTTTTTAAATTATGGAGCGCGAGTATTTTTGCAGCATTATCCATTTACTAACTCTAAAGCACTTTGAAAAAGTAAACGACCGTCAGTACCTCCGTGGGCGGGTTCAATAAAGTTTTCAGGATGGGGCATCATACCAAGAATATTACCAGCTTTATTAACAATACCAGCAATATCTTTCATTGAGCCGTTCGGGTTTGTATTTTCTGCATAGCGAAAAACAATTTGTTCATTGTCTTCCATTTGTTTCAATGTTTCACTATCAACAAAATAATTTCCGTCATGATGGGCAACAGGACAACGAATAATTTGTCCTTTAGAATAATATCGAGAAAATTTTGTCTTGGCGTTGACGACTTCAAGCTTGATTTCACGACAAACAAATTTTAAAGAAGCGTTACGCATTAAAGTACCGGGTAATAATCCTGCTTCCAACAAAATTTGAAATCCATTACAGATACCTATAATTGTCGTACCTTCTTGTGCTTTTTCACGAATGGCTTTTAAGACGGGAGTTCGCGCTCCAATCGCACCACATCTTAAGTAGTCGCCATAGGAAAAACCACCAGGAATAATAATAACATCTACATCTGGAATTGTTGTTTCTGTTTGCCAAATTTTTAGTGGCTCAACTCCCGTTATATGATGTAATGCTGCAACCATATCTCGATCACGATTTAATCCAGGAAGTTGAATGATGGCAGTTTTCATGAGCATTTCACTTACAGAAGTTCGATTGTATAATTTTCAATGACAGTATTTGCGAGTAACTCTTCACACATTTGTTCAAGTTTTTTCTTTGCAGTTTCAGAAGGTAGTTCATCAAGAACAATATCAAAAACCTTTCCTTGACGAATAGATTGAATGCCTTCGAAAGCCAAACTTTTTAAAGCACCGACAATTGCTTCTCCTTGTGGATCAAGAACGCTTTCTCTTAAAGTAACCGTAATGCGTGCTTTCATTTTTTGCTTCCTGCTTGTTAAAAGAACCTCTCCTTTGAAGAGGGGTGTTTGTATAAGGTGATGTTTTTTACCTTGTTTTTACTTTACGAGAACGGGACCACTTGGTCGTGTTGGTTCGTTTTCATTCATAATACCAAGACGTTTGGCAACTTCTTGATAGGCATTAATAAGCCCTCCCATATCACGACGAAAACGGTCTTTATCCATTTTTTCTTGTGTGTGCATATCCCATAGTCGTGCAGAATCAGGAGAGATTTCATCAGCAAGAACAATGCGCATTGTTTCATCTTCCCACAGGCGACCAAATTCCATTTTAAAATCAATTAATTGGATGTTAACACCGGCAAAAAGCCCAGAAAGAAAATCATTAATACGAATTGAAAGTTGCATCATATCTTCTATCTCTTGTGGGACAGCCCACCCAAAAGCTGTGATATGTTCTTCCGTTACCATAGGATCATCGAGAGAATCATTTTTATAGTAGAATTCAATGATGGATTGCGGAAGCGGGGTTCCTTCTTCCAGTCCTAAACGTTTAGCAAGAGAGCCGGCAGCAACATTGCGAACAACAACTTCCAACGGAATGATTTCCACCGCTTTAATAAGCTGTTCGCGCATGTTTATACGTTTGATAAAATGTGTTGGGATGCCCAAACGTCCAAGATGGCTAAAAATATGTTCCGAAATTCGGTTGTTTAAAACCCCCTTTCCGTCGATAATTTCATGTTTTTTTGCATTAAAGGCAGTTGCATCATCTTTAAAAAATTGAATGTAAGTCCCTGGTTCAGGTCCTTCATATAAAATTTTAGCCTTGCCTTCATAAATACGGTGGCGACGATTCATCATGATTCTCTATTTATCTTGAGAGGTTTTTAATAACATTGATAAATGATACTATCCTAATTGATAGAATTTCTCAATGATATTGCTATGATACTTTTATAATTTTTATCATTACACGTTTACCCAAAGGTGAAGATACATAAGCGATGAGAAAGAAGATCACCTCTTTTGGATCAAATTTTTGCAAGAAAGTGAGAGAGGACCATAAGCCCTTCAGGCCAAGGTCCGTGTCCGGATTCTGCGTTAATATGGCCAGAATACCCAGCATCAACAAAGAGTGATCCCCAATCATTGGCAATTTTTTCTGCTACTGAAAATTGACAAAACTCATCGTTGCGACTGGCTATGACAATAGAAGGAAAAGGAAGCTTTTGGCGATGATAGGGGCCAAATGTCATTAAATGTTTGGGACGTATTTTTTCATTGGCGACATCTGGAGGTGCAACAAAGAAAGCGCCACAAATTTTTTCTGTATTTTGTACAGTTGCATGAATAACACTGGGAACTCCTAATGAATGAGCAATAAGCATAACAGGCCTTTGAGCTTTTGCGATGGCGGTTTTAACTTTGTTAACCCACTCTTCACAAACAGGCTTTGACCAATGGAGTTGTTCAATGCGGCTGGCTGTCGACAATTTTTTTTCCCAGCGTGTTTGCCAATGATCTGGACCAGATCCTTTGTAGCCAGGAACAATAAGAATATCGAGTTGATTTGCTTTCATGAATTGTTTTCTTTGTTACAACAGATTTTTGATCATAGGTTGAATGGATTTTGGTTTTCTATGTCGCTTTATTGTTCTTCAAAAACACGTTTAAAAATCGTATTGATATGTTTGGTGTGGTAAGAAAGATCAAATTTTTCGCGAAGTTCTTCTTCACTTAAAGCTTTGGTAACATCTTTGTCGTTGAGGAGTTCTTCTAAAAAATCTTTTCCTTGTTCCCAAACTTTCATCGCATTTCGTTGTACAATCCGATAAGAATCTTCACGACTAATCCCTGCTTGTGTGAGTGCTAAAAGAACCCGTTGTGAGTGAACAAGACCGCGGAATTTATTGAGATTTTTTTGCATATTTTCTGGATAGACAATGAGATTTTCAATGACAGATGTGAGGCGAGAAAGAGCAAAATCAAGTGTAATCGTCGCATCTGGAGCAATATAACGCTCAACAGATGAATGGGAAATATCACGTTCATGCCAAAGAGCTACATTTTCCATGGCTGGGAGTGCAAATGCACGTACCATACGGGCTAATCCAGTTAAATTTTCTGTTAAAACTGGATTACGTTTATGAGGCATTGCCGATGAACCTTTTTGCCCAGGTGAGAAATGTTCCTCTGCTTCAAGAACTTCTGTTCGTTGTAAGTGGCGTATTTCTATTGCTAGCCTTTCAATAGAGGAAGCAATAACACCAAGTGTTGCAAAAAACATAGCATGACGATCTCTTGGTATTACTTGGGTGGAAACCGGTTCAGTACGCATCTTCAAGGCTTTTGCTACATGTTCTTCAACGCGTGGATCGATATTAGCAAAAGTTCCTACAGCTCCTGAAATCGCGCAAGTAGAAATTTCTTCTCGTGCAGCAAGAAGACGTTTGCGACAACGGGAAAATTCAGCGTATGCAAGAGCAAACTTGATTCCAAATGTTGTCGGTTCAGCATGAATGCCATGACTCCGCCCAATGGTGATTGTCTCTTTATGCTCAAAAGCACGTCTTTTTAATGCTTCAAGAAGTTGATCTATATCCTCTAGCAAAATATCACTCGCACGCATCAATTGAATGTTCAGCGTTGTATCGAGAACATCAGATGATGTCATGCCTTGGTGGATAAAACGTGCCTCTGGTCCAATGAATTCAGCTAGGTGGGTTAGAAATGCGATAACATCATGTTTGGTAATTGCTTCAATTTCATCAATGCGATTGACATCAAATTTAGCTGCTGCCCCTTTTTCCCAAATGACTTTGGCGGCTTCTTTCGGAATAATCCCTAAGTGAGCAAGGGCATCACAGGCATGGGCTTCAATTTCAAACCAAATACGATATTTTGTTTCGGGAGACCAAATTGTTACCATTGCAGGGCGGGAATAACGTGCGATCATCATTTTTTTCCTTGTTGTGAGAGGATTGCGGCTTGGCGCAATGCACTAATACGTGTTTTGTAAAGCTCTTTATTTCCATCTTTATAAATTGCAGAGCCTGCGACAAATACATTTGCACCAGCTTTTGCAGCTATCCCAATTGTATCAACGGTGATACCACCATCAACTTCAAGATCAATAGGGCGGTTTGCAATCATGCTTTTAACGCGCTTAATTTTATTTTTTATTTCTGGAATAAAACTTTGTCCACCAAAACCGGGATTGACCGTCATGATGAGAATGAGATCTAATTGATCAAGCAAATATTCAAGTACATGTTCAGGGGTGCTTGGATTGAGTGCGATTCCTGCTTTTTTCCCCATTTTTTTGATTGTTTGTAATGAACGATGAAGATGTGGACCTGCTTCAGCATGAATAGTTATAATATCTGAACCTGCTTTTGCAAAAGCTTCTAAATAAGGGTCTACTGGTGCGATCATCAGGTGGACATCAAATATTGCTTTTGTTAATGGGCGCAGAGCTTTGACGATTTCAGGACCAAAGGTGATGTTAGGAACAAAGTGCCCATCCATAATATCAAGATGAAGCCAATCTGCACCAGCATCAACAACATCTAACATTTCTTGTCCAAGTTTAGAAAAATCAGAAGCCAAGAGAGAAGGCGAAATGAGATGAAAATGAGGCATTAAAATCTCCTTAGATTGGCAGTTTTTATCATATCGCTGTGTATACACAAATATTTTTTGTGTTATGACGGAAAAGAAAAAATATGTATTATAGGTCTTTTTATGGAAAGATTGCTTGAAATTTTAAAGCTTTATAAGTGAAAGATATGTCGAATCATAAAACATATTTGATGCCTGAACTTCAACATAAACATACTATTGCGGTTTCTTCTCAAGAATATCGAGATGCCATGAGTCTTTTTGCAGGAGCTGTGCATATTGTGACAACAAATGGTATTAAGGGAAGACGTGGGGTGACTGTTTCGGCGTGTTGTTCTTTATCTGATGATCCTCCAACCCTTCTTGTTTGTCTCATGCGCCATAATTTAAAGAATCAGGTGTTTATGGAGAATGGAAATTTTTGTGTTAATAGCTTGGCAGGAAAACATCGCTCATTAGCGGATGTTTTTTCGAGGCGTTGCAATTCTACACAAAATGAGCGTTTTGATGTTGCTCAATGGGGAGCTTTGCAAACGGGGGCGCCTAGTCTTTCAGACGCTCTAGCGTCGTTTGATTGTCGTTTGATTTGTTGGCACGAACACGCAACCCATTGTGTTTTGATTGGTGAGGTTGTTGCAATCAACTGTAATAAAGAAAAAGATGCTTTGATGTATTTGAAACGTGAATATCACACTTTGCCTTTATAAAGATTTTATTTTTTTGCATTGATGAAATGATTTATTGTTGCTTCATTTAGATTTTAAACAATGTAGAGAGTAGGGGAGGGATGGCTCTGATATCTGATATTAGATTTCCTTCTTTTTAAAGTTTTTCAATAAGCGAAAAAAATGATTCTGGATGAGATTTGATCAAGAATTCAATCTACATAAAAAAGCGATCAAACCTAAACAGTGCATTTAGATATATTCGTCGATTGTTATGAAAAAACATTTTACTCTTGTGTTGATGGGTATTGCACAATATATAGACCGCACATAGCATATGTGGAGGTTTTTTATTGCATGAGCGAAGAGATTGATGGTCAATATCGCCCTAGTGAAGATGAGCCTTTTATGAATGAGCGGCAAAAGGCGTATTTTCGTGCTAAATTGGTTTCTTGGAAGAATGATATATTAAAAGAAGCTCGTGAGACTTTGGAAAATTTGCAGGAAGAGAATGTTGGTCAGCCCGATTTGACTGATCGGGCTTCTTGTGAAACTGATCGTACAATCGAATTACGTGCTCGTGATCGTCAGAGGAAACTTATTTCAAAAATAGATGCTGCTTTAGAGCGCATTGATAATGGGACATACGGTTTTTGTGAAGAAACCGGCGAACCCATTAGTATCAAGCGTCTTGAGGCTCGGCCGATAGCCGTTTTGTCATTGGAAGCGCAAGAACGTCACGAACGACGTGAAAGAGTTTATCGCGATGATTAAGGTTATTGAGATGATAAACAAACGAAATTCGTGGTGATGAAATTGTATATTTTTATTTTTGAGGGGTAGGAATGAATAAAGATGGTTCTTGCCGCCCCTCAATTTCGGCGGTGATGGCTGAATCTTTTACCGCTTGATTCGTAAAAGGAGAGGGACTTTTATCCGATACATCGTTTCTTTCTGGAGGGGCGGAATTTAGATGTGTGTGTGTTTCTCTTTTTTGTATTTTTGATGTACCAGTAATATCGGATTCTACAACCACATCTGTTAATCCGCCAATAAGGAGCAAATGTTCTTTATTATCGCAACGGACTAAAACAAGGCGGCGTGCTCGATCTATAGAAATTACTTCACATAATGCTAATCGTGATAGACTTTTTTTTCTATTAATGCTGTATCTTCCTGTACTTAAGCGACGTAAAAACACGATAATTACGGTAATAGCTGCGATTGTTATTATAAAAAGCAAAAAGCTTATCGTTATGTTTGCAGCAGATACACCTATCTGCTCTGATAACCAGATATACATAGATTTTCTCCCATTTTGGATGGAAATATTATTTTTTATTGAGATAAATTTATAAACATACCCTCAAAAGGTTCACTTATAATGTAAGAAATAAACTTTTGAATATTAAGCGAGCTTATCTTAGATAATATCATAGTATATACTTTATAACAACATAACAACGAATATAAAGGAAGTTTTGTGACATAAGAAATAGCTATAAGCTAAGGCAAAGAGAGATGGATAAAGATTTTGAGAATAATGAAAGATCAGCGTCTTCGTTTCATCGGAGAGTTGTGATTTTTGGTGTTGTTTTTGTATTAGGTTTTCTTTTCATTGTGGGTATTTTAGGTTTTTTTTATCCACAAAACTATTTGCAACAGGCGATATCAATATCTTTTTTGATTCTAGCAATGATCGGTGTTGCAACACTCGTTTTGTGTGGAATGGGAATTTTAAGATATCATGTGTGGTCGCATGAAGATTTTGATTTTAGCATCTTTAATAGGAGCGATGATGCAATTGTAATCTCTGATCTTTCTGGTTTTGTTTATTATTCTAATCAAAACTATCGAAAAATTCTGACCTATAAGCCTGAAGTGTCTTGTTATAGGGTTATTGCGGATCTTCCAGGAGCTGGTGCACTCTCGTACCGCTTAAAGGTTGCAGCCTGTAATAATCTTGCAGCGCAAGAGGAATTGAGAGTAGAACAACCAATTTTTACCGATTCTACACCAAAAAAATCTGTTTGGTATAATATTTCCGTTCAACCTATCACAAAACAGAAAAAAAAGCTTTTATTTTGGCGTATTACTGATATTTCGCACTTACAACAAACGCGAGAAGTTTTTTTCTCGAACCTTCAAGAGGCTATCAATCACTTGGATCAAGCTTCTATTGGTTTTGTATCCGTTAATAGACAAGGAACTATTCTTTATGCCAATGCGACTTTTGCCGAATGGTTTTCAATTGATTTAGCGAATTTCTCAATTGGTCAATATAATTTTGATTCGTTATTTGATAGCGTTGGCGCTAAGAGCTCATGGAGTGATATCTGTTTACAAACCAACAGATATCAAAGTTCAGGTTACTCTTTACCTTATAGGTTTTCGTTATGTTTAAATTCACACACGACTTGTGAGAAAATATTCCATTGTCTTATATCTGTTTCTTCTCTCTTAGAAGAGGAAGCCATTTATCGTGTTGTGATCATTCCACAACAAATACAAAAAGAAGAAGATGATCAATTAAAATTACCCAGTATACTAGGAGAATATTTTGATGCGAGTCCT
This sequence comes from Bartonella sp. AP331QHHD, assembly GCF_042195905.1. Taxonomy (NCBI): domain Bacteria; kingdom Pseudomonadati; phylum Pseudomonadota; class Alphaproteobacteria; order Hyphomicrobiales; family Bartonellaceae; genus Bartonella; species Bartonella sp. AP331QHHD. Next base: position 67,188 of record NZ_JBHIPG010000082.1, on the reverse strand, counting down.
TTTGCAATAGCCGTGGTGGATCATGCAGGGCAATTGGTTCATATGAATAAAGCTTTTTCATCACTCACGGGATGTATGGACAAAGCTGTCAATTTTTATGATGTTATTTCTCGTCGTGATTGTGTGCAGTTAGAGCGTTCTTTTCAGAGAATTGCGACAAATAAAAATTATTTTGTTTCTCTAGAAACTGTTTTAGAAAAAAATGAAGAATGCCATTTACGGCTCCATATTATGTCTGTACCGCCCTATCACGGTGATGCATTGCAAGATTTGCTTATTATCTCTGTGATTGAAACAACCGAACAAAAAACTCTTGAAGATAAAATGATGCAAAGTCAGAAGATGCAAGCTGTAGGACAATTGGCTGGCGGCATTGCTCATGATTTTAATAATGTTTTAACAGCAATTTTAATGTCGTGTGATCTTCTTTTAAATACGCATCGTAGTTCTGATCCTGCTCATGCTGATCTGATCAATATTAAAAATAATGCTAATCGTGCAGCTGCTCTTGTCCAGCAATTATTAGCTTTTTCTAGAAAGCAAACACTTCGACCTGAAGAAGTCGATTTTACTGAATTTTTATCAGATATCCGCAATCTTATTTTACCACTTTTGGGGAATAATATTCAGTTAAAAATTATCCATGGAAGAGATTTGTGGAGCGTTGAAGTTGATCAAGCATCTTTTCAGCGTGTTATTATGAATTTGGTTATTAATGCGCGTGATGCCATGTTAGATGGAGGTATTGTTACGATTGCGACAAATAATATTACAAAGCAACAAAGTGCTGAATTTAATCATCTTGGATTAGCAATTGGCGAGTATGTGCAATTGACTATTTCAGATACAGGGGCTGGTATATCTGCTGCTATACAAGAAAAAATGTTTGAGCCATTTTTTACAACAAAAGAAGTTGGAAAAGGAACAGGACTTGGTTTATCAATGGTTTATGGAATTATCAAGCAGAGCGGTGGGTACATTTATTGTGAAAGTAAAGAAGGTGAAGGAGCAACATTTCATATTTTTCTTCCCCGTTATATCCCCAATATAAAAGGAGAAATTTCTCAAAAGATTGAAAAAGATGAAGAGAAAGATAAAAATATAGACTTAACAGGATCTGCGACTGTTTTATTGGTTGAAGATGAAGATGCGGTCAGAATGGGGGGGGTAAGAGCTCTTCAAATGAGAGGATATACGGTTTTAGAGGCAGCAAGTGGGGTGGAAGCACTCTCTATTCTTGAGGAACAAAAAGGAGAAGTTGATATTATTGTTTCCGATGTGGTGATGCCAGAAATGGATGGGCCCACTTTATTGAAGGAAGTCCGTAAAAACTATCCTGATATCAAATTTCTTTTCGTTTCTGGATATGCAAAAGATGCCTTTGCTAAAAATCTTCCACAAGATGCTGTTTTTGGTTTTTTATCTAAGCCTTTTACACTCAAACAGTTAGCTGTAACAGTTAAAGAAACACTTTCGTCATAAACAAAAATTTATGCAATAGAAAATTGCGTATTTTAAGATTTTTTAGGCGAAATACGAGAGTATTTTGATAAATAGAGTTTATGATAATGTCATAGAATTGAATAAAGAAGAAAAATTTTAAAAATGAACTAAAATTCAAAAAATTACATATTTTGTGCAAAAATTTATGAAGAGATGGACTCTATTATGTCAATATTTCATAGAGATTTTCAATTGTAGATACTGAGCAAAAACTATGTGTAAAGCATTGAAATATGCTGATTAATAGATTGTTGATACACTCAAAAAGATAAAAGCTGTTGTTGCGTATCGACCATTTTGCTCTTCCCTTCAATAAATGCTTTTAAGGCTTCGGGATAGAGTTTATGCTCTGCTTTAAGAACTCTTTGTGCTAAGCACTCAGCAGTATCATGGGGATAGACTGGAACGGCTGCTTGGGCAAGGATTTTTCCTGCATCCATGTCTTCTGTAACAAGGTGAACAGTGCAACCCGTGATTTTTACACCTGCTTGTAAAGCTTTTTCATGTGTGTTTAAGCCTTTAAATGAAGGCAAAAGAGAAGGATGAATATTTAGAATTCGTCCTTCATAAAGTTTTACAAAACGTGGTGAGATAAGGCGCATATACCCTGCAAAGCAGAGAAAATCCGGTTTATATTGATTTAAAATTGTAAAAATATTTTCTTCATGCTCTTCTTTTGTTTTGTAAATTTTACGATCAACAATATGAATAGGTAAGTTATGGTTTTGCGCTTTTTCAATACCGTTGGCACGCGGATTATCGCAAATAACCGCGACGATTTCAGCAGGATATGCCGTTTGTTGGCTAGCTTGAGCAAGGGCGACCATATTGGATCCATTACCAGAAATGAAAACGACGATTTGTTTTTTCATAAATGCAGTACCCCTTTATAAAGTATTCCTTTATTTTGATCTTGGCATTTTGTTAAAATGCCAAGGGGAGTTACAGTCTCTCCTTTTCTTTCAAGAGCTTGTGTAATTGTTTCAGCTGCATGCTGTGCTACGATAATGATCATGCCAATACCACAATTAAATGTTCTTAACATTTCTGTTTCTTCTATTTTACCTTGTTTGGCAATCCATGAAAATACTGCTGGAACATTGATGCTAGAAAGATTAATTTCAGCGCAGAGAGAGGATGGAAGGACACGTGGAATATTTTCAGGAAAACCTCCACCCGTAATATGAGCAAGAGCTTTAATCCCTTCATATTTTCGCATGATGGGAAGAAGCGATTTTACATAAATGCGTGTTGGTGTAAGAAGTGCTATACCAAGGCTGCTTTCGGGGGAAAAAGGGGCAGGGTCATTCCATTTGAGATAATTTTGCTGGATGATTCGTCGAACAAGCGAAAAGCCATTGGAATGAATTCCAGAGGCGCTTAGACCTAATATAATATCACCTTCTGTCAAATCTTTTGAAGGGAGTAGCTTGCTACGTTCGCATGCTCCAACAGCAAAACCAGCTAGATCATAATCTCCCTCTGCATACATTCCTGGCATTTCTGCAGTTTCTCCTCCAATAAGGGCAGCACCGGCTTGTTTACATCCTTCTGCAATACCGGAAACAATCGCAGCTCCTTGTTCAGGGTCAAGCTTTCCAGTTGCAAAATAATCCAGAAAAAAGAGAGGTTCAGCCCCTTGTACGAGTAAATCATTGACACACATAGCTACAAGATCAATACCTACAGTGTTATGGTGACCTACTTCAATGGCAATTTTTAATTTTGTTCCCACACCATCATTGGCTGCTACTAGGATAGGATCCGTAAAGCCTGCTGCTTTTAAATCAAAAAGTCCACCAAAACCGCCAATTTCTGCATCTGTTCCGGCTCGTTTTGTTGCGCGTATAAAGGGTTTAATTTTTTCTACCATGGCATTACCCATATCGATGTTTACACCGGCTTTTGCGTAGGTAAGACCAGCTTTGGATTTATCCCCAGCCTTGGATTTATTATTTGTAAGATCTTGATTGCTCATTGGAGCCTTCCTTTAATGGAAAATCAGGTTTTGATATTATGCAATGCCATGATAGAGTTCTCTCTGCAAGAGATATTGATAAGAAAATAAGCAACTTTTCTTGTACCTTATTTTGAAGTTGTTTATAATTTTTTGTGAAGAATTTTTTAGGATATTTTATGAGCAAGATATCAGATAATCACGGACAGTCCTCTTGGCAGCTTATGAGAAAGAAAGTGAGTGAGAATACATCTCGTGATCGTTATAAGACTTATGTGCCAGCGTATACTCAATTACCTTTGCCGAATAATATGAAAAGACAAATCTTTTTTTGGCTTGGTACGCTGATTTTTTTCATTCTTTTTATGTTTGTTTTTGGATCAATTTTGCTTCCTTTTGTGGCAGGGATTGTGTTGGCTTATTTTCTCAATCCCATTGTTCAATTACTTGAAAAATTTGGTATTCGTCGTGTGTTTGGGACTGTCCTTATCACCCTATTTATTGTTATTACCTTTGTTGCTGCTTTAATTATTTTGATTCCTGTTATTAGTTGGCAAATACAGCAATTTATGAGTGATGGTTTACCTGTTTACATTAATCGTATTCAAACCTTTTTTGTTGAGCATGATTTTGATTGGTTAAGGCGCTATTTTGGAAGTGATCCAAATGAATTACGGAATAATATTAAAGGATTTTTGGGAGAAGGTTCGGATTTTATTACGTCTCTTTTGAATTCACTTTTAAAGTCAGGAAAATCAATCGTTAATATCGTTAGCCTATTTGTTGTGGCACCTGTGGTGGCATTTTATATGTTATTAGATTGGCCACGTATGGTAACAGCAATCGATTCGTTAATACCGCGGGATCATCTGGAAACCGTTCGTAGTATTTTTCATGAAATGGATAGAGCTATTGCAGGCTTTGTTCGTGGACAAGGAACAGTTTGTCTCATATTGGGAGGCTATTATGCTATTGGTTTAACGATTGCAGGACTCAATTTTAGTCTTTTGATTGGTATGTTTATTGGTCTTATTAGCTTTGTTCCTTATATCGGCACAATGAGTGGTTTGGTCCTTTCTGTTGGTATTGCATGGGTCCAGTTTTATCCCAATAATTGGGGGGGAATCATTGTTGTGATGGCACTTTTTTTAATTGGTCAATTTATTGAAGGTTATATTCTTCAACCCAAGCTTGTAGGTTCATCAGTGGGATTACATCCCGTATGGTTGATGTTTTCACTTTTTGCTTTTTCTTCACTCTTTGGTTTTACTGGTATGCTTGTTGCTGTTCCTGCGGCAGCGGCTGTTGGCGTTTTAGTTCGTTTTGCTCTTCATACTTATCTGAGTTCTCAGATGTATTCGCGAAGCGGAAATTCGGAGCCGCTAAAATGAATGGGCGTGAAACGCAATTATCTTTAAATTTTCCTTATGATCCGATTTTTCAATTTGAGGATTTAGTGGTAACGGAAAGCAATCGTATGGCTTTTCAGCTTATTGATCACTGGCCCAATTGGAGCTTACCTATTGCAGTTTTGGTTGGTAAAGAAGGATCTGGAAAAACGCATTTTTCTAATATATGGCTCCAAAAAGCAGATGCTTTCAGGATTCAGCACAATGAACTTGATCAGGCTGTTACTATGGCTTCTTTAGGCAGATCATTTTTAATAGAGGATATTGATACAGGTGAAATCAATGAGACAGAACTTTTTCATTTAATTAACAGTATTAAGCAAGCAAATCTTGATGCACGACAGGCTACTTTATTGATGACGGCACAAACACTTCCTTCCGCTTGGAATTTAATGTTAAATGATCTAAAAAGTCGTCTTAATTCGGTGATGTTCGTTGAAATTAATCAGCCTGATGATGCATTGTTAACAGCTGTTGCATTTAAGCTTTTTTCAGATAGGCAACTTATTGTACATCCAGATACGGTTTATTATCTTGTAAGCCGTTGTGAACGTTCTTTATTTTCATTGAAGCGTGTTGTTGATTCTGTTGATCAGTTGGCATTACAAAGAAAAAGAAAAATAACACGTGCTGTTATTGCTGAAGTTTTAAATAGAAGAAATCCGTAAATACTCCTTATCATGGCTTAATTATTCTGTCCTTCTATTATCGTTTCAATATGTGGAAGACAAGTCATTTAAATTTTCTTCTTTTTGGATATCTATATAAGAGTAAAAAATAATATTTTTTACTCTTATCGTGTTTTTATTTTAAATAGCTTTGAGATTTTATTGTATGATGTTGAATTCTTACCATCTTCGCATTTGAAAATTTTTCTAAAAAGAGCGCTTTATTTTATTTATAATAAAACCTTTGTGCTTTGAAAAAATGTTTGTTGTTTATGGGTTTGGATTGTAGAAGATTCTAGAATTTTTAATAAAAGAGTCTTTGGGAAGATAGAAAAAGAGGGGAAAAAAGCTTAATACAGCTGAATTTTTTGGCTTATGTTCTCTTTGGGAAAGTTTTTCTATGATATTTAAGTCATTTTTTCTAAAATTGTATCTGTGGAATGTGTTTTGATACAATGAGAGCTTGCTTAAAACAGGATAAAAATTATGAAGTCCTTATAGAGAAATTCGTTATTTTTTAATATAGATTGGATTTTCTTACGGAAGTTATTTTCTACTATTTGTCAATAAATTTGTTATTGAGTAGGGGGAAAAATTAAAAAATGTGCTTTTTTGTAAAGAAATGCAACAAAATTAAAAAAAAGTGTGTTTTTCTCTTGCACTTCTGTTGTGAAAATTTTAGGAAATGTGCATCAAGTAAATGTAAATGGCGGAGCGTAGCGCAGCCTGGTAGCGCACCTGATTTGGGATCAGGGGGTCGTAGGTTCGAATCCTATCGCTCCGACCATATTTGATTGAGTGTGTGAGAATGACCCAATTGGGTACGTGTGGTGAGAAACTATCATCCAAGCGTTGTGTAATCTGAAGGAAAAAGGCATGATCGCACGTATTTATAGTCCTGCTAAGACAGCTATGCAGTCAGGTAAGGGGAATACAGTTTTTTGGATTCTAGAGTATGAGCCAATGAAAGCAAAAATGCTTGAACCTCTTATGGGCTACACGGCAACGTCTGATATGAATAATCAGGTAAAGATTCGATTTAATAGGAAGGAAGAAGCGATTGCTTTTGCACGTAAGAATGCTATCTCTTACCGTGTAGAAAAGAAACATACATCGATTCGACGTGCTATTTCTTATTCTGATAATTTTCGCAGTGATCGGCAGCATTCTTGGACACATTGAATTGAAGATGCTATTTTGAATTGAGAAAATAATCAGTTGGGTCCCGTAGCTCAGCTGGATAGAGCAACGGCCTTCTAAGCCGTGGGTCACAGGTTCGAATCCTGTCGGGATCACCATGTTTAAATGATATTTATAGGCTATAAAAAGTTAGAGAGTTTTCCTTTTATTCTATTAGCTTATTTTTCTGTATAATCCCGAACCTTTTTGATGTTTTTTGGTTTATTTTGCTGCTACACGTTTTCTGTTGACTGTTTTAGTATAAAATGATGCTGTTTTCTCTTTTTTCAGTAAAAATTGCTTTTGATTGCTGAAACTTTAGCATTGCATATTCTTGCCGCGTGTTGCTACTATATCACATGCTTTAGGAAACAGATTACAAAAACTCTTTTTTATGAGCTTCTTTTCATCTTTCTGAAAATGAATATTTTATTTCTTAGATTAGATTTAAGCATTGCTGCTAGTGCTGGTGAAATTGCCAAAAAACATCTATTGTGATTTTTTTATTTTTTATGAATAATATTATTACGTTTTTTAGCATGATCTTTGGTAAGATCGATTTTGATTAGATACAAGGCATGATGGATTCGATTTAGAACTGTTTATGATGAGAATTTACAGATGGCACAAGAGGTGGAAAATATCTTCTTGTCTTGGAAGCTGTGATTCATAACGAATTACTTCTTTATAGTTTTTTCGTATAAAAAGATGTTATATGTGCCGTCCAGATAAGATATTGTTTTTTTCAATGAGAGACACTTGCGGACAATTTGATTTAACATGATTGTCACTGTTTCTCAGGTAGGGTTATAGGTTTCATCAATGTTTAGGTTTTCTTAGTCTTATAGGTTTAAGAATGTATACTGTGTATTTATATGAATGAAGATAGATTGTATCTTAGAGTTAAATTTTTAGATTTCATATTTACATTTTCAAATGTTTTTTCTTATTTCTTTATAGTTTGTACATCATGTTAGAAGTATTTTAATATTGGATAACAATCACATTAAAATGTTATGCAGATGAGCTTTGAAGATCTAAACTCACACGGTTCAAGGTGATCATTATTTCAATAGGAATACAGTGTGAGGAGAATGCCATTTTACAGGCTTTGTTTTAAGAGATATCTCTTAGAGCTCACTTCACGCTGGCGCTCGTGAATGGTACAATGATAAATCCATTGAGCTCCATCATCTTTACACTTATGAAGAAATAAGCTGACATTATCATACACTTTGCCTATTTGTCAGCCTCCGATGTTGCAATAGATCTCAGCACTTGAGGCATTTATCGGCATTTTTGTGCTTTTTTATACAATTTTTACTTAATATTAATTCCTCTTATGACGTGTAAGAGAGACGGTTTTGTTTAATTCAATATAAATAGGTTTGAAATGAGAAAACATTACGATATTCGGATTTCTCATTCAACATGGCAAACAATAAAACATGATTATAAATCAAATGTATTTTTAGAATGAAAAAAATTGCTTTTATCGTGTTTTTTACTCTTTTTAATATTTTATTATAATCTGTAATTGGTAAACTCAAAATACAGCTCTAAGGTTAAGTGTTTTATATCTATCGAAGTGACTGTGGTTATATCTAACTGTTTGGACAACAAGTTGTATACCAATAGACATGAAAGAATTAAGAAAAACAGGGGATAGATCAGGAAACAAACAATATTTTTTAGAACGGAAGCCTATGCTTGTGGAAAGAATTTTAAAATCAAACTTCTAATCTGTTGCAAAATGAGGCTGTTATTACGTTTGTGATACTTTTAGATGGCTTCCCCTAAGAGGCGCTATCAGAACGTAAAAAATATTAGAAACACTCCGTAAAGTATGCCCTTTGTAGAGGCATATTGCAAAATCTTATTTCCGAATCTTTATTTACGCATCCCGTACCTTGGAAGAATTCAATAATTTATTTATACTATAAAGTTGAATGGTGGGCGTGACAGGGATTGAACCTGTGACCCCTACGATGTCAACGTAGTGCTCTCCCGCTGAGCTACACGCCCATTCATTGATGTTGCATACACCATATAGAATGCCAAACGTCAATGCCTAATTTTATTTTCTCTTTCAACAGATGCAAATAACTTTAAAAAATACTTTTTAAGCAGCGATAAGGATCTTTTCAACCTCATTGACGAGTTCACGTAAGTGAAATGGCTTAGAGAGAACCTTTGCATCAGGAGGGGCATCACTATTTGAATTGAGTGCTACCGCTGCAAAACCCGTAATGAACATTACTCGTAAATCAGGGTCAATCTCAGTAGCACGTCGTGCGAGTTCGATTCCATCCATCTCTGGCATCACAATATCAGTCAGGAGAAGGGAAAATGGCTCTTCTTGTAAACGTTCATATGCGCTAATACCATTATCGAAATCGGCGACTTCGTAGCCTGCACGTTCTAGGGCTTTTACGAGAAAGCGACGCATATCGTTATCATCTTCTGCGAGCAGGATTCGTTTCATGATTATATTCCAATGGCTCCATTTGTCAGAGTTTTGCCGCATCAATTATACAATATAGAGTATTTATAAAAAAGATGGTAAAATGCTCATAATTGAAATGAATGGCAAAATGGTTAATTCTTACATTCTGATTCAAAATACAGCATATTCGTTGTGAGTTGGTTAAATTCGAAATATATGTGATTTTGAAAAAAGAAGGGGTTCTCTAAAACTACTAAGATGATTCATTACTATCTTTTCTTTTAAAGTTACTGATTATTATCAGAATTCCATTAAAAAACTTATGAAAACCGTTATTGTAGGGACTTCCTATATCGAGAAATTAAAAGAATATTATGTTAATTTATTGTTTTTAAAAAGTTCTCCTAAGAAATAGAAATTTTATAGTTATTTGTTTTTATAGAGATTTGTAATAAATATTATAAATGCGCTTTATTTCCAGTTTTTTTCCTTAAATAGATGAAAAATATTGTTTTCCTAGATATAATATTAAATTATCACTTAATAACAGATCAAAAATAGTATTTTGATGCTTTATTTATAAATATGTATCATGTTATATTAAGATAGATTTATTATTTTTATTTATATAAATAGTTTTTTATTAAGTTATTTTTTATGATATAAAATAATATTGTTTAATGTAATGATATACTTTGTATATTAGTTTTTTTATTAGAATGCGTGGTGAATATTTAGGTCATGGCTTGTCTGTAGAGGCTAGAAAACGAATCATATGAGTGGTTGGAAAGTAAAATCCATTATATTAAAAAGTGTTTGTAGATCCAATGCTCGTAGAAAATTTCTTTTTTGATAGGGCGGAGCGGAAATTAAGGTTTAGTGTTATTTTACAGATACATTATCGGGAATAAATGCATCAAATGCAGCCCAAAATTGCTTTTTATAATCTTCGTTAACCATAATTGTATCCAGTTCAGCGCCTGTAATAGTAATACTTTCTGTCAGACGTGTGTGTTGGCATAATTGCTGCACTTCAATGTTGTTTGCAATATTATTTTGATTGGCAAGAATAAAGAGTGTTGGGATTCGTAAATCTCCATGAAGTACATTTCTCTTCACAGAATCAATCGCATTAAATACTGATGCTATCCATTGGGATGTTGGGGGCTTAATGGAAGAGAGCGGCACTTTATGTATGTGTCCCAATTGTATATTTTTTTGTTTTGTTTTGTTTAATTTTTTACCATCTTTCGCTGGTATAAAGCCAAGACCTATATCAGAAAGAAATTGTGTTAATTTATGTTGAAAACCATTTGTTTTATTGCCGAATGGAGCAAAAAGGGGAGAAACACAGAGCAATCTATTAAACTGATGATTAATGAGATCTAATCCGCTAAGTGCTATCAATCCACCTATGCCGTAGGCAAGCATAGAGTAAGGTGGCGGACAATTAGGATAAACAATATTTTTAAGAAATTTATATAAGTCATTAATATCGTTATTTATATCAAAATAATGATGTCTGTTTTGTTTTCTTATCTTGAGGGATGTTTTTTCTTGATCAAACCAGTCAAATATTGCTGTATGAAAACCGCGTTTAGAAATTTCATTTATTAATAAAAAATATTTTTCTAAAGCATTTGCGTAGCTTTTGAGAATAACAATTGTTCCCTTAGATTTTTCCACCTCAGGATATGTTATAGCAAAACGAATTTCATGATCTATTGCTATTTTAAGAGTACCATGATGGACATTAAGAGGAGTGGCCCCCCAGTCTATGGGATAAAGAGGTGTTTCCAATTGAAATCCTTTACAGTGTATTTGCTGCTTAGTGCTTTGACATTTATGTAATGAAGAAAAAGGATTTAAAAAGGGGTATATTGCTTTTTAGATAGTTTTTATCAATTTAGGTCCCAAAGAGTTGAAATAAAGAAAAACGATTACTAGATAATATAGTGCGGTTGCCATGATGGGGCCGCAGGTTCACAAGTAAGTTTGCCATGTGGGAACTTTGTGAATTAGTTATAAATTATAGTCGCTCTAGAGGAGGGCAATATTATGCGTCAAGTAGATTTTTCACCATTTTATCGTTCCACAGTAGGTTTTGATCATCTTTTTAACTGGTTTGATTCTAGAACACAACCAGACGAAGTTTCTTCTTATCCCCCTTATAATATCGAGCGTTTAACTGAAGATTCTTATAGAATTTCTATGGCTGTTGCTGGTTTTTCTCAAGATGAAATTGATATTGAAACGCATTGTAACCAGCTGATCGTTAAGGGAGACAGAAAGTCTAAAAATGATGATGAAGAGCGAGAATTCCTTTATCGAGGTATTGCTTCTCGTGCTTTTGAACGGCGTTTTCATTTGGCTGATCATGTTAAGGTTATTGGGGCAGAACTTGGAGATGGGCTTCTTCATATTCAGCTTAAAAGGGAAATGCCAGCTGAATTAAAACCCAAAAAGATAACCGTACAGATGTCACCATCCATTACAAAAAATGATAACAGCGACGTTATCGTGTAAAGAAAATTTAGAAAATATGAGATCGGATAATTATAAATTTTTCTGAAAAATAAAAAACGCGAGGCAAAAGGTCTCGCGTTTCGTATGTGTTTTCCTAAGAACGAAGCGCATTTTAATAAAAAAGCTTATCTCGAATTTATGATAAAATATCATTGCACATTATTCTACGTTGAAGAAAAAGTTCATGTGTGTGCAATTGAAATGCATAATGATTCACTTTTTAAGTAAGCTTATTTATAGCATTTTAAAAATGGTCGGAGCGGCGGGATTTGAACCCACGACCCCTTGACCCCCAGTCAAGTGCGCTACCAAGCTGCGCTACGCTCCGAGTTCGTGTAAAACGATTAAATGACTGTTTCTTTAAAGGCAAGAGAAAAAATAAACAGAATAAAATCTAAAATGCTCTTGCACTTAGAGCTTTTGAAAGTAAAAATTTTGGACATCAATATTTTGTTGTTAATTCAAGATAAATAACGAATTTGTAAAATTCTTTGTGATCATTAAATTTTTAGCTCTATAGTTAATAGATGTATGCATTTAATTACTTTTGAGATTGTGAGGAGGGGGGTAAGATTGGTGTAGAAGGTATGAATTGGAGCAAATGAGTGCTGAAGGTATATTTTTTTCTTACCTAATCGTTACTTTTCTAAAAAGATAAAGATTTTCAAAAGAAGAGGAGTGAATATATGGTTTTGAAAAGTTTTCGTTTTTTAGAGTTTTATAGACGAGGTATTTTCATTTTATATGGATAAAAAATTGTAAGTTCTGGATTGTATAATCACAAATCTCATTTTACGGGTATGTATTTTTATCCAAATAAACAAGATCAGAATGCTTTAATTTATGTTTTGTTGTTTTTTTTCTAAAATATCAGATAAAATATTATAGAGGAAAAACTTTCAAAGTGTCTATTGAACTAAGAAAAGAGTAAACTATGAGCCGTTTTTCGGTAATAAATTTGACGCAAGCAGCAGTGGATCGTGTTAAAGCGATTATGGATGCAAAAGATGCACAGGGTATTCTTGTTGGTATCAAAAAAGGTGGTTGTGCAGGGATGGAGTATACAATTACTCTTGTCAAAGAAAAGGGGATAGATGCGGATGTTGTTGAAGTGAATGGTGCCCGTGTTTTTGTAGCACATGATGCGGTATTATTTTTATTAGGGACGCAGATGGATTATGAAGTGACAACGCTGCGGTCTGGTTTTATCTTTAAAAATCCTAATCAAGTTTCAGCATGCGGGTGTGGCGAATCGGTGGAACTTCGTCCTGCTATGCAGGATCAATATAAAACAAATTGAGCTGAGCTAAATTATAATTTAGTAATTTTAGAGGGGCTTGTTCTTTTAGGTAGAAGAAATCTACTATTTTTTATTGTTCATTTTTAGCTTGCTTCCAAAGTGCTTCCATTTCATTCAAGGATGTGTCAGTGAGTGTTTTAGATTGAGTGGATAGCTTTTCTTCAATATAGGCGAAACGATTTCGAAATTTTATATTCGTTTTTTTTTTAATGCTTTTTGTGAATCAATCGCTAAGTGGCGCGCGAGGTTAAGGAGTATAAAGTAGAGATCTCCAAACTCTGCTTCTATCTCTGAGTTTTGTTTATTTTTGATGGCTTCTTTGAGCTCTTCGAGTTCTTCTTCTATTTTTTCAAAAACTTTATCACTTTTTTGCCAATCAAAACCTACTTTAGCTGCTGCTTCTTGTAAAGCAAGTGCCTCTTGGTTTGCTGGCTGGATTTGTTTTACTTTTGCGAGTATGCTTGTGGAGGAATTGTTGTTTTTTTCTTCGCACATTCTTTTTTGTTCAACCTGTTCTCTTTTTTTTATATATTCCCACTCCTCTTTTATAAATCCTCGTTTTTTTTGCTCGGTATTTCCAAAAACATGAGGATGGCGTCGAATCATTTTTTCTGTGATTGCATAAACAACATCTTCAAAAGTAAAGCTGCCTTCTTCTTGTGCTATGGTAGCATGATAGACAACTTGTAAAAGAAGATCCCCAAGTTCTTCACAGAGATCCTTTCGATTCTTTCGTTCAATGGCATCGATGACTTCGTAAACTTCTTCGAGCATATAGGGTATGAGGGATTCAAAAGTTTGTTTTTTATGCCAGATACAACCATTATCAGAGTTTCGTAATGCAGTGATAATTGCAGTGAGATCTTTGATATCTTTTGAGGCTAACATTTTGCACTTCCTTTGTAAGCAATAGAGCTTATGTTAGATGTCCCAACGTCTATGTAACCACATCCATTGTCCAGGATATTCACGGACCCAAGATTCAACAATATCATTTAATTTTTGCGTAGAAGCAGCTATATCGATATCATTTTTTTCATCACGTGGAAGTTCTACATGTTCATATAACTCTAAACGATGACGTCCACTAGGCAAACGAATACAACGTGCTGGATAAATATCACAGTCATATTGTCGAGCAAGTTTTATAATTAAGGGGTTTGTTTTAAGAGGTCTGTTAAAAAATGTTCCCATGATACCGCGGCGAAATTTTTGATCAACGAGCATACCAACATTTTCACCTTCTTCTAATTTGGCTGCTAATGCCCATGCTGCTCCGGCCTTGGAGGGAACAAGGTGTCCCATAGAAGTTTGTCGTGCTTTAAGGATTCGTTTGGCAACATAGGGATTATTGGGTGGTCTAAATAATACCGTAACATTAAGATCAAAACTTTGTGCACAAATAGGCAGAAGTTCAAAATTGCCAGTATGTGCGGTGAAAAAAATATGTGGTTTTTTTTCATTTTTTAATCGCTCAAATATTTCAATGCCTTTAACCTCAATGAAACCTGGCTCGTCTGCATGAGGATCAAAATCAAAAATTTTATCAAGAAAAATATATTCAGCTAGGAAACGTCCTATATTTTCCCACATTTCTATTGCAATCGCACGGAGTTCTTGCTCTGTTTTTTCTGGATATGCACTCCTAAGGTTTGCAAGTGTGATTTGATGACGATGTACAAGGGGACCAATTTTTTTTGCTAACCAAGCAAAAAAAGAAATTCCCATTTTGGCTGGAAAACATTTTAGAATAAATAAAGAACCAAAGAGTAGATATGCCCATAACAAGTAGGATATTTTTTTAGCTATAATTTTAATACGATATATGAGATTTTTAAGAGAAAGCTTCATCATGATTTAATCGATTTTAAGGATAATTTTACCAAAAACATCACGACTCTCCATTCGTTTTAAAGCTGTATCAATTTCATCCAGCCCAACAATTGTATCAATGACAGGGTGTACGGCTTTTTGTGCCATTTTTTGCATGGCATTTTTCATATTTTCCATACGGCAGCCAAATGAACCGAATATCTTGAGCTGTTGCTGGAATAATTGCATGAGATTTATTGGTGCTGAAACACCAGAGGTAGAACCGCAAGTCACTAAGCGTGCTCCTTTTTTCATACATAACAGAGAACCGTTCCATGTATCGACACCAACATGCTCAAAAACAACATCAACACCTTTTTTTTGGGTTAATTTACGCACTACACCTTCAAAACGATCTTTACGATAATTAATCACATGATCTGCCCCAAGAGAGTGCGCTTTTGCAATTTTTTCATCTGAACCTACAGTTGTGATAACTGTACAGCCCATGTGTTTTGCAAGTTGAATGGCTGCAGAACCAATACCTGAGCCACCAGCCTGTATCAGGATTGTTTCTCCTGCTTGTAGTTTTGCGTTATCGAAAAGCATATGTTCTACGGTACCAAAAGTAATTGGAGCAACTGCTGCTTGCAATTCATCACATTGGGGTGGTGATGGAACCAATAAACGTGCTGGCAAATTGACAAGCTCACACGCAAATCCATCAAGATGAAAACCGTAGACTCCCTTTACCTGACTGCAAAGATTATCCCGTCCTTCATGACAAGCTTGGCATACTCCGCAGGTTTGTGCACCATAAATTGAGACAATCTGTCCAAGTTGGAGATGTTCAACACCATCTCCTATTTGTATAACCTCACCAGAGGCTTCTGCACCAATGATGAGTGGCATTTTTCTTTTCGCAAAAGCCATGCCACGCCATCCCCATACATCAATATGATTAAGAGCAACGGCTTTTATCCGCACAGTTACTTCACCTATACTAGGTGAAGATGGCGGGGAAATATTGGTGATTTCAAGCCGACGATCATCGAAGAGTTGCAGTGCACGCATTATCATCCCCCTTAAATATATTATTAGGTTAGCGTTATAAAATTTTATTATTAAAGGATTATCCTTTATATGCAGTGATAACAAGACTCATATTTTGACCACCAAATCCAAATGAGTTTGACAAAACCGCATTGACACAGGCCTTACGGCTATGATGAGGAACAACATCTAAAGGGATCGCAGGGTCAGGATTATCATAATTTATTGTCGGTGGAAGTATCCCCGATTGAATGGTTAAAAGCGAAAAAACCGCTTCTATTGCACCAGCAGCAGTTAATGTATGTCCAATCATTGATTTATTAGAAGAGACTGGAATATGCTTTAAAAGATCACCGAATACTGTTGATAATGCAAGATATTCCATTTTCTCATTTTCAGGTGTTGAAGTTCCGTGGGCATTAATATAGTCAATTTCATTGATGGTTATTTTTGCATCGTCTAAAGCTTTACGAACGGATTCAATTGCTGGTGATGCATCGGGTTTTGAACGTGTACGGTGAAAGTCATCGGCGGTTTCTCCACAGCCAGCTAAAATTCCTAAAACTGTAGCATTACGGTTTAATGCGCTTTGAAGAGATTCAAGAACAAGAGCGCCTGAGCCTTCTGCCATAACAAAACCATCTCGATCACGGCTAAAGGGTTTTGCTGCTTTTTCTGGAGGCTCATTCTGAGTTGAAAGAGCAGATAGTAACGAAAAACGGATGAGAGATTCTGCTGAAACTGATCCATCTGTCGCAATTATGAGAGCTCGATTTGTTTCTCCCCGTCTAATAGACTCAACACCTAATTGAATTGCTGTTGCACCAGATGCACAGGCAGTGGAAAGTGTAACAGGAAGTCCTTTTGTGCCAAATGTTTTTTGAAGTTTTTCTGCAATTGCACCAAATTGTGTGGCTTCAAAAAGCGTCTCATGGAGTTTATCCTTACAGACTTTAAGAAGATGTGCATAAGAAGGCTCATTATTGAATTCTTCCTCTTGATCAAGACTAAAACGTGCTTTCCATTCAAGTTCAACAGGAGGAGCAGCTAGAAAGAGTGGTCCATTAAAGTTTTTTTTATCAATAGCAGCTTGTTCTAAAGCTTCTTCAGCAGAAAGATGTGCAAGCTTCTCAGAGAGAGCTGAAGCACCAAGTGTACTTTCTTTAAGAAAATCAATTGTTCCAGCAATATATGTATTTAATCCCTCAACGGGAAAACGTGTTATTTTGTGGATACCACTTACACCGCTTGTTAATTTTTGCCAATTTTCATGTTTCCCTTGTCCCAGTGATGTGACAATGCCTGCACCAGTTATTGCTACAAGTGGACGCCCAAAATGATCATGATATTTCACTATAGAAATTCCCCTTCAAACAGCAGTAAGACGCACAATACCTTCAGCTCTTTTTATACCAATCGTTGTAACAAATATTTCACGTACTTCTTTAGAAAAAGGTTTTTCATGAGGACTTAACGCTGGAAAACCGCGTTTTTTTTCAATTGAAAGTGCTGCAAGAGCTAGAGCTAGAGGAAATTGTGCTTCCCGCATATAACCAAATAATGTTGTAATGCCACGGTAAGATAGATCAGCATTATCAAGAGCATTTTGTTCTGCTTTTGTTGCTTCGTGAGCTCCTGAGGCTGCTGAAATGGCTAAGGCAGATTTAGCGCCCGCAGTTTTTAACATTGTTGCAATTGAATCTCTAAGTGGAATTTTGGTTCTATCTGTTTGGTCTGTAATAATTTGGCTAATTTCAGCATAAGCACGTGCGTTGCGTTTTTTGGCATGTTCTCCACTTTCAATAACTAGGAAGATCCCACCAGAACCTGCTATGACACCGCCGCCTGGATAGATTCCACGATCCCACACGGGGCTCCATCCATTATGGGTTAAAAGACCACCAAGCTCATGCGCCAACAACATATCATAACTTTGTGCATTATAGGAACTTCCTACAAGAGCATGGGTACTTTGACCTGATTTAATACGAGCTACAGCAATTTGAAGTGCAGAAAGACCACTGCCTTCTTCTCCCATAAATGTACGAGATGATCCAGTGACTTTATGAACAATTGAAATGTTTCCTGCCAAAAGGTTTGAAAGTTGTGCCAAAAATAATGTTGGACGAAGTTCAGTTGAAAGAGCAACATTTAACATAGAAGCATGATCGGCAACAGCGCGCGCTTTAGAAAGAATCTGTGTATCAACAGTAATATCACGTTCTCCCCCACTTGCCGCTACGATCATATCCATTGTTGAAGTGAGTTGTTCATTATTTTTCATGCCGGCATCATCAAGAGCAAGACCAGCCGCATAGGTACCAAGACGCTGCCATGTTCCCATTTGCCGTTGATCACTTTTTTTAGGAATTTGTAAACTCCAATCAATTTCGGGCAATTTATGAACCGTGTAAGGTGAAAAAGTTGTATAATCTAGGTTTGGTGTACGGATTGGATCATTTAAGAGATTCCAATGTTGATCAGTTCCTTCCCCCAGAGAGCTTATGAGACCTATACCAGTGATGAATACAGATTGATCATGCATGGCGAAAAAACTACTCCGCCTGTTTTAAGGCAACGAGATCATCAATTTTTGCACAAAGGTTTTTAAGAACAAAGTATTCTTCTGTTGCAACGGTACCTTCGTTGACTTCTTGTGTCCATTGTTCTAGAGGGACTTTTATTCCAAAAGCTTTATCAATAGCGAAAACAATATCAAGAAAATCAAGACTGTCGATTCCTAAATCGTCAATTGTATGACTCTCAGGTGTAATTGTATTGCGATCAATTTCACTGATTTCTGCAATGATATCAGCAACTTTATCAAACGTGGAAGGCAATGTACGGATTCCTTATTATAGAGTTAGTAAATTCAAAATACATTTAATATTATTCTTCTAGCCTTTTTTCTCTTTAAAAAAAAGACTTAATCCAGAATATAGCTGTCTTTATCTATAGAGAAAAGAGGTTTACAGTACATGAAATACTATATCTCAATATTTAAAAAACTTTGAAATTTTATTGCGCATTTATTTTACGAGACTATTTTTTCTATTGGCAGCAAGGACAGCAAGGGCTGTTATATTAACAACTCCCCGAGAAGTTACTGAAGGTGTTAAGATATGGGCGGGACGTGCTGCCCCGATTAGAATAGGACCAACATGGAGTGCATTTGTGAGGCTTTTAACAGTGTTGAGCGTGATATTGGCTGAATCAAGTGTTGGAAAGACAAGCAAATTAGCTTCACTTTTAAGACGAGAATTAGGAAAAACACGATCACGAAAAACTTTGGAAAGGGCAGCATCAGCATGCATTTCACCATCTGCTTCTAAATCAGGGTGTAATTTGGCAAGAATTTCTGTTGCACGTCGCATTTTACGCGCACTTTCTGTGTTTTTAGAACCAAAGTTTGAGTGTGATAATAAGGCTGCTTTTGGTGTTATTCCAAATGCTTCAACTTCTTGAGCTGCCAACACAGTCATTTCAGCGATTTCTTCTGCAGAAGGATTTTCATTGACGTAAGTATCTGTGAGGAAAAGAGTACGTTGTTGAGAGATAAGCAAACTCATAGCAGAAAAACGGTGAACATGAGGATCAAGACCGATAATTTGTTCAATCAATTCAAGTTGACGTTCAAAGCGTCCTTCTAAGCCGCAAATCATTGCATCTGCTTCTTCACGCATAACGGCAAGGGCAGCAATAGCCGTTGTTGATGTTCTCACTACTGTTTTTGCCATTTCAGGCGTAACACCACGCCTCCCTGTATAATGAAAAAATAAATTAACATAATCACGAAAACGTGGATCATCTTCAGGGTTTGTTAATTCAAAATCTATACCGGGACGAATTCTTAAACCAAAGCGTTTTAATCTTGCTTCTACGACATGTGGACGGCCGATAAGGAGGGGCGTTGCTGTTTGTTCTTCAATGACAACTTGTGCCGCACGAAGGACGCGTTCATCTTCACCATTGGCATAGATGACGCGTTTACGTTTTGCTGTTTTTGCTGCAGCAAAAACAGGTTTCATTGTTAAACCAGAAAGAAAGACAAATCGATTGAGGATATCATAGTAGGCCTCCATATCTTCAATGGGACGAATGGCAACACCAGTTGTCATTGCTGCTTTAGCAACAGCGGGGGCAATACGCAGTATTAAACGCGGATCAAAAGGAGAGGGGATTAGATAGTCTGGTCCAAAATTGGGTGGTTCTTTTGAGTATGCACGTGCTACAACATCTGAAGTTTCTTCACGTGCAAGGGCAGCAATCGCATGAACAGCGGCCATTTTCATTTCTTCATTAATTGCACTAGCACCTACGTCTAATGCACCACGGAAGATATAGGGAAAACAAAGGACATTATTAACTTGATTGGGATAATCAGAGCGTCCTGTGCAGATCATTGCATCTGGTCGTATAGAGCGTGCTTCTTCAGGCATAATTTCTGGTACTGGATTAGCCAGTGCTAAAATGAGTGGATTTTGAGCCATTCTTTTAAGATATTCAGGCTTTAAAACACCACCTGCAGATAGGCCTAGAAAAATATCCGCATCATCAATAATATCAGATAAAGTTCGTGCGTCCGTTTTTTGTGCGTAATTGATTTTCCAACGATCCATAAGGGTCTTGCGACCTTCATAAACAACTCCCTCTAAGTCACTAAGCCAAATATTTTCAACTTTTGCCCCAAGACGAACCAAAAGATTAAGGCAAGCGAGGGCAGCAGCACCTGCACCTGAGGTAACTATTTTTGCATTTTCAATTTTTTTTCCTGAAAGATTTAAGGCATTTAATACAGCCGCAGAAACAATAATGGCAGTTCCATGTTGGTCATCATGAAAAACTGGAATTTTCATTTTAGCACGAAGCTTTTCTTCGATGTCAAAACATTCAGGAGCCTTAATGTCTTCAAGATTAATACCACCAAATGTAGGTTCTAAAGTCGATACCGTTTGTACCATTTGTTCTATATCGGATGCATCAATTTCAATATCAAAGACATCAATATTCGCAAATTTTTTGAATAAAACGGCTTTACCTTCCATAACTGGCTTTGAAGCAAGAGGGCCAATATTTCCTAAACCAAGAACAGCAGTTCCATTGGATATAACAGCGACTAAATTAGAACGGGAGGTATATTGAGCAGCAAGATTAGGATCTTCATGAATTGCAAGACATGGTGCAGCAACACCTGGAGAATAAGCAAGAGCTAAATCACGTTGGTTATCAAGAGGTTTTGTTGCTTGTATTTCCAATTTTCCAGGTTTAGGGTACTGGTGATAAAAAAGTGCGGCACTGTCAAGTTCAGCTTTTGGTGAACTGAAATCACTATTTCGTTCTCTAGACATTTTTATGATATCCAAGTTAGCGTATGTGTATATGAGATGTTCCATCTACGATAAGGTTTTGTCCACTAATAGATCCTCATTTCTCTGAATATCAAAATGCATGAGTATGAGAAAACTCTTCTGGATCGTAAAACCAGTTTGATGATTCTTTTTGTTTGTGTGCATGAATAATTTCATTGATAGAAGCACGATTAGTTTTTTCTTTCCTTAATAAAACGCGTAAAAATTGATTAGTCTACAAACGAATAAAATATTACTAATAATTACATTACCAAGCCATTATTTTTTTTGCAATGCTTACAACTTAAGGAAAGAAAAGAAGAGTGTTTTCTATTAACTTCATCTTCTTTATTTAAATTTCTATAGGGAGGTAGAAGAAATTTTAAATAACAATTTGCAATTTATAAATTATTTTTGCAGCTATTTAAAAGGAAATTGGAACTTTAAAAATGGGAGTTGTTTTGTTTATTATTCAATTGAACTCTTAATAATGCAAACTTTATAATTTATAATGAATCATCTCGTATGTTGAATGAGAAATTTGAATACAATAAGATTCTTTTAGCTCAAACTCATCTAATATAATAAAAAATATTTACTTACATAATTCAAACGAGAGTAATATGTGGATAAAAAACATTAAAAAAAATAAATAGAAGTGTTTCTATGAGCTATTTTAATACAAAAGCATGAATTTTTTTCACAATTAATAAAAATAATTATTACCGATTTTGTACCTTTATGAAACTATGAAAAATAAAGGAGTTAAGAAAAAGATAAGGAAATAGAAAACATGCTTTATCATTCTTAGAATGATACGTTGTTTGATAAGCCATTACGCTTCTTTAGGGTTATTGCTTAGGATATCAAAGAAAACCGCATGCCAATTATCCCAACCTTTGAAGTACAAAGCTACAGTTGAAAAAAAAGCATTCTATGATGAGCCATTAAAACAACTGGAGAGAGAAAGTGGAAAAAATATCTTTTTCCACTTTCTTATTTGTTATTGGATTCGACCACTTGCATGAGCAAGCATAGTATAAACTTTTCCGGTATCTGATATCAAGTACTTGCGAACTGAGTTGGAAGAGCCAGAACTGCGCGATATATCACGTAAGAGCTTTTCGAAATCTGTAACATATTGATTCACTGAACGTTTAAACCCAAAATCGCTCATATATTTTTTCTTAATCATTTCAAATATTTTTTGTCCATTTAAGGTATAAAGGCGTTCTGTTACGATGTTTTTTTGTCCACGTTGATAATGATCCCATAGCTCA
This sequence comes from Bartonella sp. AP331QHHD, assembly GCF_042195905.1. Lineage (NCBI taxonomy): Bacteria > Pseudomonadati > Pseudomonadota > Alphaproteobacteria > Hyphomicrobiales > Bartonellaceae > Bartonella > Bartonella sp. AP331QHHD. The sequence goes on along the minus strand of NZ_JBHIPG010000082.1, from coordinate 44,707 downwards.
ACAATGGCATTGTGATTAATAGCTTGCACTATACCAGAAGCTAATGAATTAAGAGAGCAGTTTGCAGGAGATGGTTTTGTTTGCACTGATGTTAAAACATCATCACTAGGGGGAGCATCATAAAATGTTTCTTCACGTGAAGCTCTTTCTAAGAGATTTGATACCCATTTATTTGGTCTTTTTTTGCTTTGATCTTGTTGCAAAATAGGCTTAGGTGGTACAATCTTTTTAACAGACTCAGTGGAACTGTCACTTTTTTGATTAAACATTGATGATGTAGGAAATGCTGACATTAGCTGTTTTTGTGCGCTCTTTTGATCATTTTGTATAACACTGACTAAATCTTGTAACGCTGTAATCTGTTCATTCAAAGCTGTGCGAATTGTTTGCGTTGTTTCTTTTGTTTTTTCTGGAAGTTTTTTTACATTTTCATTGATATCATTATTAATCTTTGAAAGCTCTAAACGAACTTCATCAGCGGAGCGACGTATATCTTCTGCTGCTTCTGAAAAACGCGTTGATGCTTCACTAACAAGCTTATTAAGTGATTGTTGGAATGAATTTGTGGAGTTACGCGCATTCTTATCAGAGCGTTCAAGTGCTAAGTTGAAGATTTTTTCATAATGCCCAATCATTTGATTAATTTCATGAGACTTTGAAACAAGAGCATCGCTTAATACAGAAAGCGTATTATGTTTTTCTTCAAGTGTTGCACTAAGTGAATTTTCAGACTGTTCAAGAACATGAATAGTTTGGGAAAGTGTCTTTGCATGTTCACCAAAACTGCTCGTTATATGATTAATTTGTTCAAAGGTACTCTTTGAAAGTCCTTGCAGAATTTCAACATTAGTATTGAGCGCTTGATTTGAAGCTGACAAACGCTCTGCTACTTGGTCCGTGTTGCGGAAAAAATTATTCGTACTCTCATTAAACTGCCCATCAATATTTTGAACAGCCGATAATAAAACATTACTATTTTCGTGAAAATTGTAAATTGATTGATTCAACTGTGTTAAGATGGATGAGACATTATTAACAAGCTCTTCCTTCATAATCGTTATTGTTTGAAGTGTTTCAGAGTTAGCTTTGGTTAAGCTATTCACTAAAGATTCATTATGTGCATAAATTCTTTGTTCAGCATCTTGTGTGGAAAGAGAGAGTTGTTCACCGATATGCTGTGTTAAAGAATCAATTGATTCTGTCGTATTTTGCGCTGCTTGATTTAAGTGATTTGTAAGCTCTGTTATTTTTCCAACATGTTGTGAAATTTGTGTTGTTGTTTGATTTCCAGCATCTTCCAGACGGCTCGTTACATCAGAGAGCTGATATCCTAAATTATTTTTAAGATTTTGCATAGAGTGATGAAGAACATCACAGCGTTCATTAAGAACTTGTTCTATTGCTGTTGTTGATGTGTGAATAGTTTCATTCAATAATGCTTGTGCATTATGGCTGGCTGTTGCGAAAGCTTCGACAGTATGCGCTGTTTGTTCAGACAGAACTGACAGAACTTTTTCACTGGTATCATAAACAGTTTTTTTGACATTTGATACAATGCGATTGCCTGATTCTGAGAGAATATTTTCTGCTTGTGCAGTAACATTTGTAACAGATGAAAGAATTTGTTCACTCGTAGAAGAAAGAATATCAGAAGCTTTTATAATCTTATTATGCAGGTTATCTGTCACTGTATTAACAGAGTCTTCTAAGGTTACACGCATATTGTCAACACTGCTTTCCAGCGCTTGTTGAATTATCTGACTTTGCTCATTATTAATCATGAGAGACGTTTTTAATGTGTCAGAACGTTCCTCAATAACAGATGTTTGCATATCAATGGCTTCACAGATTTGGCTAAATTTTTCAGATAATGTTTCCTCTAGCGTTGTTGTCCGTTCAAAAATTTTGTGTGCACGATCTTCTAGATCTGTATCGAATGATTCCATACGTGTTTCAAGGGTTTCAAAGAAAACACCACTCGATTGAGAGAGCGTATTCTTTAAAATTTCGGCATGGCTTTCAAGGTTTTTGATATGATCTTGAACCGTTTCAGTAATGTTTTTATTATTGGCGACAATTGCACTCTCAACTAAATCTATTTGTTGTTTCAATGCAACATCGACACGTATATCACTTTTTGCAATGAGATTATGGATTGTTTCCATGCGTTGTTCAAGTGTGCGTGCTTGATCGGCAAGAACTTCATTGAGAGAAAAACTATTAATCGCTAAAGAATCGCGCAGAGCATCGGCACGGATATCAATATTTCTCGCTTGTGCTTCTAAAGCATCTTGGGTTGTATTACAACTTTGTACAATGACATCTTGTAACTTTTCAGTGCATTGAATGATGTTTGTAATATGATTTTCAGCTTGTTTATCAACGACTTGAACATTATCAGCCAAAACTTTTTCAATATGAGAAGTATTTTGGGACAAAACATCAATTTGATTTCTTAATGTATCCGCAATTTTATTTTTCTCGTTATCGAGCATGTCTGCCATAAGAGCTCGTTGATCAGAAAGTTGTACTTTAAAATCTTGTGAACGTTCTTGTATGATATCAACAATGGCATTGTCGACATATTGAATTTCTTCTCTCAGACTTTCCTTACTTTTATCAATTGCAGAAAGAATAGCTTCACGTCCATTTGTAAATGCATGGGTAATGTCTGCTGTTTTTTCTTGGAGGTTCTCATTTATTTTCAAGACATGAGCTTCCAAGAAGTTACCAAGTTTTTCAGCATTATCCTCTAAAGCCTGACTGCGTTCTATAAAGGAATCAATGATGGAATCACTATGTTCTTTAAGAGAAAGATCAACAGTTGCTAAACGTTGTTCAAAGGCTCCAATTGCTTGCGAAGTTACGTTATCAAATTTAGAAGAGAGTTTATGTGCTTGGTCGTCGAGCTTTAAGATCTTCTCATCAAAATTCTGTAGAGATTGATTATTACGATCAATAAGAGCTTTATCCAAGGCTTTAAACTTTTCATCGACAGCGTGCAAAGTTTGATCTGTTACTGCTTGTATATGTGTTGCAATTTTAGCAACATGTACTTCCGCTTTTTCAGCTGTTTCATTAAAGGTTTTTTCTATTTGTTTTTCATTATGATCAAATCGTTTTGCAAAACCATCAAAGTTTTTTCCTAATTCATGAAAAAATTCCGTGTTTTTCTGCTGAATTTGTGTTGTTGTTTTGTTAAATTTTTCAACAAGTTGATTTGTTACGCCATCACCGGCATAGGAAAGTTTTTCAACAAGGTCTTCACCTTGTTTTTGTAAAGTTTGAGAAAGGGTTTGTGCAAGCTTTTCAACATTGGTCACAATGTTAGAGGTAACCAAACCAAATTCATCACTCAGTTGTTCTTGGGTTCCTTTAATTGTTGATTGTACGCGATCTGCGTGATTCAAAATGGCTATGCGTTCATTACTCAATTCTTTGATTAATGTGTGAATGCGTGATTCATTCTCAGCATAGGCTTGTTCTAGATTGTGAACTTCACCTTGTATGATTGCTTCAAGTTCAACAGCACGTCCGAGGGTACGTTCAATACCTTCGTTCATTGCCGCTACTTCTTCACGAATGGTTTGCCCTATAGCAATAGCTTGTTTTTCAGATAGATGTTGTGGTTCACTAAGGCGCTGTGCAGCATTGGTCATAAGAAGCGCAATATTATGCAAGTCGTTTGAACGTTTTGTTAATTGAGCAACGCCCCAAGATATAAGGATAGGAATTGCTGTTCCGGCTGCTACAGCAAGTCCTGTTGGGGATGTAACAAAAGTGCTGATATTGGATAAGGAGCTGAGTCCGGTAGGTGCGAGTTTATGCGCAATAAAAGCTCCTCCCGTTGCCCATAAAGCACTAAGCGCTGTTGTATACCAGTAGACTCGAGAGGAAGAACGCTGCTTGAATGGTCCAAAATTTACAGGGGTTGTTATATCATCATTTGCAGGAAGAAGTTTTGTAGGCAATAATGTATTATGAACAGTTCCACCTGAAATATCAGGTGAAGGTTTTGGAGCAAAAAGCTGTTCAACAACGGATTTATCAACAACAGCTTCATCATGAATATTAGAAACAAAAGTTGACGTACCGTTTTCAGCAAAAAATTCTTCTTCTGCCATTGCAATTTTTTGAATCAGATCATCGACATTAACAACATTTTCAGAATTATTGGATGATATCGTTTCAAATCCTGTGTCATCGAAATCAAAGTTCATAGCTTTTGTGAGGGCTTCTTCAACTTCAACTTCAAATGTTTGCAATTTTGTTCTGCGTGCCATACTCGCCTCGTACTCTTACAGCCGGAAAAGGGATACGTTCTCTTCCACATAATTTCTACATACTAGCTGTTAATTATTTAGAAAGGAATATGCTTAGGGAAAAATTTTAAAAACTTATCAAGATAAAGTTAACGCGGTTTCTTGTACCCTGTTTAAAAATGTTATAGAATATAGTAAAAACAATTTATTATTTAAATCTAACTAAAACAAAAATACTGTTTACAACTTGTGTTTATAGAAAGCTTTATAAGCCGGCAGTCTTTGAAATAAGGACAATTTAATAGCGGTTATATATACAGTAAGGTGCGAATGTCTCTCTTTAATATCGACAATCGTTAATAAATGTTGTTGTCCGCTTACTTTTATTGATTCTAAACGAAGCAGATTCATCATCACATATAGTCTGTAATAGCTTAGGATGTATAAAAGTATGCCTTTGAATTGTAAGCTCATAAAAAAGTAAACGTGGAAAAATTTTTAATTTAATATAGCTTTTCGTAAGTTGTACTTTATTATTGTCTTAAAGAGCTGTTTTTTCTCTAATTTCAGTTGTTTGTTGCTGAATTTTTAAGCTTCTACGTTGACAATTGGATATTTTTCAGTCGATATGCATGCACGAATATTTTATGCAATCTAGATAAAGGTGTAAGAATAATGGCAGAGCGATCACAACACCTGCAAGATGTGTTTTTAAATACGGTGCGTAAGCAAAAAATTTCCCTTACAATTTTTCTTGTCAATGGCGTTAAACTCACGGGTATTGTAACTTCATTTGATAATTTTTGTGTTCTTTTGCGCCGAGATGGACACGCGCAATTGGTTTATAAGCATGCTATTTCTACGATTATGCCTGGACAGCCTGTACAGATGTTTGAGGGTGAAAGTCCTGAGTAAACATATCATTTTAAGATAGACCTCTTATCCCATTTAAAAGTACTTAGATTGCTATGATAAATGAAAATGAGAGATTAGGAGGGGTATTTTCGCAGAATACAGGACAGGTGCGCGCACTTGTTTTGATACCGATTTTTCAAGAAAATAGAAGTGAAAGCTCTTTGAGAGAGTGTTCTATATCTTCTCGTGTTAAAGAATCATTGGGGTTAGCACGTGCTATAAGGTTAGAAGTTGTTAATTATGAAACGATTAATATTGCAACGCCTCGCTCTGCGACTCTCTTTGGAAAAGGTAAAGTAGATGCGTTAACCTGTTATATAGATGAATATTCTATTGAGCTTGCGATTGTAGATCATTTTTTAACGCCAGTACAGCAGCGTAATTTAGAAAAATTGTGGAATTGCAAAGTTATCGATAGAACGGCTTTGATTCTTGAAATTTTTGGGGACCGTGCACGAACAAAAGAAGGAGTTTTGCAAGTAGAGTTAGCGCACTTGTCCTATCAAAAAGGGAGGCTTGTGCGGAGTTGGACGCACTTGGAAAGGCAACGGGGGGGGCGTGGCTTCCTAGGTGGACCTGGTGAGACGCAAATTGAAGCAGATAGGCGTCTTTTACAAGAAAAAATTATTCGTATTCGCCGCGAATTGCAAACGGTTATTAAAACACGTGCACTTCATAGAGCAAAAAGGAAAAAAACATCTTATCCTGTTGTGGCACTGGTAGGATATACGAATACAGGAAAGTCAACTCTCTTTAACCGTTTAAGCGGTGCAGATGTTTTAGCAAAGAATATGTTATTTGCAACGCTTGACCCGACTTTGCGCAAAGTTGTGCTTCCCCATGGAAAAACTGTTCTTTTGTCTGATACTGTAGGGTTTATTTCTAACTTGCCAACGAATTTGATTGCAGCTTTTAGAGCAACCCTTGAAGAAGTGGTTGAAGCGGATCTCATTCTTCATATAAGAGATATGTCAGATCTTGATCATCGAGCACATGCCCAAGATGTTTTAGAAGTGCTTTCAAGTCTTGATATCGATATTGATGATATGGAGCATATCATAGAAGTTTGGAATAAGATTGATATGTTAGATGAGCAAGCATTGAATGTTTTACAAACAAGCGCAAAGACGCGATTAAATCCTGCTCTCATGGTATCAGCACTTAAGGGGGATGGACTCGATCAATTATTAAGAGCCATTGAAAAGCGAATTTTTGGAGAGGTGCAAAGCATTGAATATCTTTTACAACCTCATGAAATGTCGCTTATTGATTGGTTTTATGAAAACTCTGCGGAAATAGTGCAAGAAGGGCATGATGATGGGTCTATTACCATTAGAGCGGTTGTTACTTCTGAAGCAAAAAAACAACTAGAGAGCCTCAAAAAAAATATGAATTAAGTTCTTTAAAGCTATTTTTGAACATTTGTTCTTAAATTTTATATTTTTATTATCTCAAAATAATATGACAGCAAGTTAAGAGGATAGTTACTACTTTCTCTTAATAAAACAATATGAAGAAGTATTTTGCTGGTTAAAATAAAGATGAGTCTTACATGTAATAAAAGACTATTCGTACGTACCGTATGGCGAAGCATTTTGATTGTTTTGCTATTACAAATGCTATGTGTATCTTTGATTTGGTTGTATTATTTTGTCCAGCCTCGTGGTTACCAAGCAACTTTAACATTTTCATTATCTGATTCTGTAGGAAAGCCATTACCAATTAAAAAGAAAGACAATGTTATCGCCTTTTTGTTTTCACAGCCTATGTTCTTCAATGATTCGAATTTTTCTTTAAGTGCTTCTTATAAGAAAAAAAAATCATGAAAATATCCGTTTATCGCGTCATGGTGATTTTATCGATCTTACTTTTGAAGCCGAGACACTTGAAGCAGCTCAACGTGGGTTGGAAACTTGGTTTTCCGCATTTTCACAAGCAATCATAAAACAGAAACAATTCTTGTTAAATGATAAATTAGAAGACAAACAATATGATAATATTGCAATCCTTAATATCGTGCAGGAATTTCGTAAATCTATTGATTCTTTTATTCAGCGTGGTGTAAAACAAACAGAGCTTCATGATCTTTCGATGCAATTAACGCAAGCAACTTTAAAGCGTATTCATTTAACAAGTTTGAATTCAACGATTAACATGATGCGTGAAAATGGGCAGTCTTTACTGTCTTTATCGTTTATTGCAGGCAATTCAGCAATTGCTGCTCTGGAATCTAAACGTGATCTCTTGGAAACACAAAGAGCACATATGGCTGTGCAATTAGGGTGGACACATCCTCAAATTAAAGCGATGACTGCAGAATTAGAGACAGTTTCTCATCAATTAAAAAATAAAATTTTACAAATCGTTTATCAAGTTCATTCAGATGAGGTTATTGCAACGGAATTAGAAAAACAGCTCAAAAAAAGAATGAACTTTTTTGTAAAAGATCAATCCCAATCTTTGAATGAAATATTTAACGAGTTTGAAAATAAAATAAAAGTAGCAGTCGATGCCCAAAATGAAGCGATGAGCAAGTCTGCTCAACGAAGAGAAAAAATTATTGATTCATATCGGAGATTGAGTGATGATCCTCTTCTCTTACAAAATACAAATATCCACGTGGTCACGCCAACAACGTTAGCACCAATTTCTTTTATGGCTCTTTATGGAAAAAATATTCTTGTGAGTGCATTGGTCAGTTTCCTTACTCTTTTGCTAGGAATATTGTTATTCTATCCGTGCTTTAAAAGGAAAAAAGACCAAATCTCAGAAGAGGATTTGAGATCAAAAGAAAATGATCTTAAGAAGAATGAGAGTATTTTAGTCTCTCAAGAAATGAAAAATTTTGAAGCTTTTATTACGATAGAGGGATTATCTGATGTTTTGAAATGGCGTGCTTCAACCATTATTTCAATCATTGGACCAGAAGCTGCACGGACAGCGGCAAAGCTTTCACTTCATCTCACAAAAGAGAACAAAACAATTTTGTTGGTCGATATTTCTGGTCAACAAATAGAGAAAGTCATAGGCCCACATCGCGGACTGAGTGATATTTTAACGGGCAATGCCAAGTTGCATGATGTTATTTACCGTGATTATGATACGGGGGTTGATATTCTTCCTCAGGGGTTAACAAGTGCTATTTCAGCACAAGATTTTTCAAATGATATTTTTCATATATTACAAGAATTTAAAAAAGAATATGATTTTATCATCCTAGAGATGGCAAGCGAACCCAAATATGGGTTTGAGCAATTTGCAGAGCTAACAGACTATTATATTTGTAATACTGTTCTTAATAAACAAGAATGGATGATGCGTATGGTAGACAGCTTTCCAAAGACTGTTTATCACGTTGTAGCATCATAAGCTTCGTAAAAAAGAAATATGTATCGCATGTTATAGTGGTACGCTTGTTTTTTGCTAAAGTTGTAGTACATACTAAAATAGACAAAGAGTTAATGTTTAAATTTTAAAATGCATTTTAGTTGGAGAGAAGCGTGGGGCAATCAGAGATGGCAGTAAAGAGATTAAACAATAGCATTTTAACGCCTGTGCAAAAGGAAAATAGAAAACATATACAAGTGTGGCTTTACTCTATTTTATTGCTTTGTTTGGCAATTGTCTTAGTAGGTGGCGCTACTCGTTTGACGGGATCAGGATTATCTATAACGGAATGGAAGCCAATACACGGCGTTATTCCACCGATTGGTGAGGATCAATGGCAAGAGGAATTTTTAAAATATCAACAAATAGCACAATATAAGCTGCTTAATCCTGATATGACCTTAAGTGCTTTTAAGGTCATTTTTTGGTGGGAATGGGCGCATCGTGTTCTTGGGCGTCTTGTTGGTCTTGTCGCTTTATTGGGGCTCATTTGGTTTTGGGCGACTAAGCGTGTTGAAAAAAATATCTTACTCCCGCTTATTGTTGTACCTATTCTTATCGCCTTTCAAGGCTTTATTGGTTGGTGGATGGTTGCTTCAGGGATTGGGCAAAGTAATTTAACAAGTGTGAGCCAATATCGTTTGGCATTTCATCTTATAACGGCATGTTTTGTTATTGTTTTTGTTACTTATTTATCTCGAGGGCTTGCAGAATATTCAGAAAAACCAGCAAATAAAAAGGTGCAATATTTTGCGGCATGGCTTGTTATTTTCGTCTTGATAGAGATTTATTTCGGAGCTTTGGTTGCAGGGCTTCATGCTGGAAAAGTCTATAATACATGGCCCCTTATGGATGGGCAGATTATTCCTGATGGATTGTTGCAGCATCGTCCTGTTTGGCTCAATTTATTCGAAAATTCCTTAATGGTTCAATTTATTCATCGGTTTTTTGCTTATTTTTTATTGATTGCCTCGGCTATTCATGCTTTCTATGTACAAAAAAATGCTCCACATTCAACTCATTCTCGTCGTGCATTTCTTATCTGTGTTATGATTATTATCCAAGCAGTCTTGGGTATCTTAACACTGTTACATGAGGTTCCGATAAGTTTGGGGCTCATTCATCAAAGTATGGCATTAGTCGTGTTGTGTTTTGTTGTTGCACATTGGCGAGCAACAAAAGGGGCTTATCGCGTTGTTGAATAAAAGTTTGTGGGTAGGGAGGTTTAGTCGCTTGAAAGCATTAAATCGAGGTTTTGGATAGCTGCAGCTGATGCGCCTTTTCCTAAATTATCGAATATGGCGCTGAGATTAAAAATACCTTCACGATCATTTCCAAATACGAACAGTTTCATACCATCTTTATTGGCTAAACACTCTGGATTAAGTCTTTGAAGTGAAGCAGTTTCTTCTTGTGATGCAACTAAAATGGTATTTTGTCCATCGTAATGGTTTGCGAGAATTTCGCGCAAATCAGAACAGTTTGCTGATTTTGTGAATAAATGGCGATGCAGAGGAAGATTCACAATCATTCCTTGGGGAAAACGACCCACACTTGGTATAAAAACTGGGGGTTGATTGATTTGTCCATAGATTTTAATTTCTGGCACATGTTTGTGTTCAAGATTAAGACCATAGATAAAATAATTGTCCTGAATATTTTGTTGAGATTGATTTTCCATTTGTAAAATCAACTGTTTTCCACCACCGGTATAGCCGGAGATTGCATTAATCGAGATGGGATAATCGGCGTCTAGCAGTCCTGCTTCACGGAGTGGGCGAATCAAACTAATGGCACCGGTAGGATAGCATCCGGGATTGGTTATATAATGTGCTGCTTGGATGCGCTTTCTTTGTCCTGCTGTCATTTCAGGAAAACCGTAAACCCAGTCTGGTGCAACACGGTGGGCTGTCGAGCTATCAATAATCCTAATGTTTTTATTTTTTTGAAGCCAATGAACCGTTTCGCGTGCAGCATCATCTGGAAGACACAAAATAGCAATATCGGCTTGATTAAGATAGTCTTGTCGCAGATGAACATTATGGCGATCTTTATGAGCAAGAGAGAGTAGTTTTAAATCTGTACGCCTTTCTAAGCGTTTTTGTATTTGTAGTCCGGTTGTGCCATGTTCACCATCAATAAAAACTTTGGTTAGCATTTTTATTTGCCTTCGTATTAACTTTGCCTATTATATTCAGCTTTTCACATTATAAATTATTTTTAATCATTAAATTATTGAATTTCTTTAGATTATAGATATTTTTTGTAAAAGGTGTAAACAAATAAGAGTGTAAAAAAAGAAATGTAATCTCATTTTTTACTATTCTCGAGAGGAAAGTTTTTCGCTGTTTTTATAACAAAGAATAAGATAAATATTTGCCTCATTATTTTTGAGTGTAAGTAGTTTAAAATGTTTGGTTTGCATGGTTTGCTGTGTTATCGTTCCTTGACTTTATTTTTTTATGTTAGGAATGTGTTTTATGACTCAGCAAGAAAATGACGCACAAAAGCGCTTTTTTAATGATAATTTACAAACTGTTGATGGTGCAATTTTTGACGCAATTAGAGGGGAGTTTGAGCGTCAACAACATGAAATTGAGCTTATTGCTTCAGAGAATATTGTTTCAAGAGCGGTCCTTGAAGCGCAGGGGTCTGTTTTAACCAATAAGTATGCAGAAGGTTATCCAAGAAAGCGCTACTATGGTGGGTGTCAATTTGTTGATGTCGTTGAAGATTTAGCTATTGAAAGGGCAAAACAGCTTTTCGGTGCTGCGTTTGCGAATGTACAGCCTAATTCTGGTAGCCAAATGAATCAAGCTGTCTTTTTAGCTTTACTTCAGCCTGGTGACACATTTATGGGGTTGGATTTAAATGCTGGAGGTCACCTTACGCATGGTTCACCTGTTAATATGTCAGGAAAATGGTTTGATGTTGTTTCCTATGGTGTGCGTCAAGAAGATCAGATTATTGATATGGATGAGGTTGAGCAGCTTGCAAAAGAACGTAAGCCAAAACTTATTATAGCAGGGGGCTCATCTTATCCACGGCTATGGGATTGGGAAAGATTCCGTGAAATTGCAGATGAAATCGGTGCTCATTTACTCGTTGATATGTCTCATATTGCTGGTCTTGTTGCTGGTGGCGTGCATCCTTCACCTGTTCCACATGCGCATATTGTAACAACAACAACACATAAATCGCTTCGAGGTCCTCGGGGTGGTTTAATATTGACAAATGATGAGGCTTTATCCAGAAAAATTAATTCTGCAATTTTTCCTGGTCTTCAAGGTGGTCCTTTAATGCATGTGATTGCCGCAAAGGCTGTTGCGTTTGAGGAGGCTTTGCGTCCCTCTTTCAAGAGTTACAGTGCCAATGTTGTCGCTAATGCGAAAACTTTAGCAAAAACATTACAGGGTAATGGTTTTAATATTGTTTCTGGTGGTACAGATAATCATTTGTTGTTGGTTGATTTACGTTCTAAAAATCTAACAGGTAAACGTGCTGAATTGGCTTTGGGACGCGCTCATATTACCTGCAATAAAAATGGCATTCCTTTTGATTCTGAAACGCCATCTATAACATCGGGAATTCGTTTGGGATCACCTGCTGCCACGACGCGTGGTTTTTTAGAAAAAGAGTTTATTCAAGTTGGTCATCTGATTTCAGAAGTTCTTGATGGTCTTCGGAGTGCAAAAAGTGATGAAGATAATCATGCCGTTGAAATGGCTGTTGAGAAAAAGGTAAAAGATATAACGAATCAATTTCCTCTTTACTCTTATCTTACCACTCGTTAAGGATACAAAGGATGCGCTGTCCTTACTGCCAATATGAGGATACACAGGTCAAAGACTCTCGTCCAGCAGAAGAGGGGGCAGTGATTCGCCGCCGCCGTGTGTGTTCCGTTTGTGGTGGTCGTTTTACAACTTTTGAACGTGTTCAGTTGCGTGAGCTCTTGGTTGCTAAAAAAAGTGGACGATGTGAACCCTTCGATCGTGATAAGTTAATGCGATCAGTTGATGTGGCTGTACGTAAGCGCAATATTGATCCTGATCATATTGAACGAGCAATTTCTGGCATTGTACGCCAGCTTGAAAGTTTGGGAGAACCAGAGATTTCTTCAGAAAAAATTGGGCATCTTGTGATGGAAGCATTGAAAAGAATTGATGATATTGCTTATATTCGTTTTGCTTCTGTGTATCGAGATTTTCGTAATGCAAGCGATTTTCACGATGTTATAGATGAATTGTCAAAGGGTATCGCGGATACAGAATCTCGTTTTGATGAATAAAAAAGTGCAAGATGAACGGTTTATGGCTGCAGCTATTCGTTTAGCAGAACGTCATGTCGGTCTTACAGGTGAGAATCCTTCCGTTGGTACGTTAATTGTGCGAAACGATAATGGTGCTGTGGGGGCTTTTATTGTTGGCTATGGCGTAACAGCTATTCATGGGAGTCCTCATGCGGAAGTGCAAGCTTTACACATGGCAGGTTCTTTGGCTCAAGGAGCGACTGCTTATGTTACTTTAGAACCTTGTGCGCATTATGGAAAAACTTCGCCGTGTGTGAATGCGCTTATTGATTCAGGTGTTTCTCGAGTTGTTGTTGCGCTGACTGATTGTGACAAGCGTGTTGATGGTCATGGTATTGCTCTTTTGCGAGCGGCGGGTATTGAAGTGGTTGAGGGCATTTTAGCTGAAGAGGCTTTTGAATCCTTATGGACGCATTGGTGCATAAGGAAGATACAACGCTGTGCGGTCACTTTTAAAATGGCAATTTCTGCCGATAATGGTGTTGGAAAAAGAGAGAAGGGCAGCGTAAAAATTAGTGGAACACTTTCTCATGCCCATACGCATATTCTACGTGCTCAAAATAATGCTATCCTCGTTGGTATTGGTACTATATTAGCAGATGATCCACAACTCAATTGCCGCTTGCCAGGGATGGAGATGCGCTCACCAATTCGTATTATTTTGGATGCAGATTTATCTATCCCCCTTGATGCAAAAGTTGTCCAAACAGCCATAAAAATTCCTACATGGGTTATTTGTGATGTGGATATTTCAAAGAAAAGCAAAAAAAATGCATTGGAGCAATATGGTGTGTCTGTTTATTCGGTCGAGATGAACAATGGTTGTGTAGAACCCTTTGCTCTTTTACAGATGCTTTATAAACATGGGATTAATAGTGTTTTATTGGAAGGGGGCGTCAAGACAGGGGAAAAATTTTTGAATGCTGGTTGTGTTGATCATTTGATATGTTTTCATACCCCCATTGTTTTAGGCAAAAATCGTATTGAAGCCCCTCATTTTGGAAATTATCTCTCGCAGTTTCATGAGATTGAGACAAGAATGTTTGGAAATGACCGTTTTTATAAGTGGAGACGTAAGACATTATGTTCACAGGAATTATAACGGATATTGGTTGTGTTGAAGATGTTCAACCTTTAAAGCAGGGGATGCGTTTAAAGATTTCTACCCGCTATGCTATAGAAAGCTTAGCAATTGGGGCGTCAATTGCTTGTTCAGGAATTTGTCTGACAATTGTAGAGCGAGGATTAAAGCAAGAAGATTCCAATTGGTTTGTTGTCGAGGCGTGGGAAGAAACATTACGTTTAACGAATCTTGCACAATGGATAAAAGGAACTTTTGTTAATTTGGAACGTTCGCTTCGATTGGGTGATGAAATGGGAGGACATTTAGTTTCTGGTCATATTGATGGTTTGGCTGAAATCATTGATCAAAAAAATGAAGGGGATGCAATTCGCTTTTATTTAAAAGTTTCAAGACAATTTATGCCTTTCATTGTTAATAAGGGATCTATTGCACTTAATGGGACATCTTTGACTGTTAATGGTGTTGAGGATTGTGTTTTTGATGTTCTTATTATTCGCCATACACTTGAAATGACAACGTGGGGACAAGCTAAAATTGGAGATCGGGTCAATTTGGAAATTGATCAACTTGCTCGTTATGCTGCAAAACTTTTTGCTTTAAAAAGAGAAGATGAATAAACCAACACTCTATTGATCGTTTTCAGAATTTTATACTTTATAACTTTGATTTTTTTGATTCGTTTTTTGTGGAATTCCATTATGATGAAAGAGATAGGTAAAAAGCCTCACGTATTGATTGTTGAGGCACGTTTTTATGAGGGGATTTCTGATGCACTTTTGAGAGGTGCAGTGAATACTTTGCAAAAAGCTGAAGCAAGTTATGATGTTGTAACGGTTCCTGGAGCATTAGAAATACCAAGTGCAATAGCTTTTGCTGAACAAAACAAGATATCGTATGATGGTTATGTTGCTCTTGGTTGTGTTATTCGGGGTGAAACATATCACTTTGAAATTGTTGCTAATGATTCTTGTCGTGCATTGATGGATTTAACTGTTCATCAGCACTTGGCTATTGGAAATGGTATTTTGACTGTTGAAAACGAAGAACAAGCATGGGTGCGTGCAAAACTAGATGATAAAAATAAAGGTGGTTTTGCGACTGAAGCTGCTTTATGTATGATCGCTCTAAAAAAGAGATTTGGAGATAATCGTTAAATATGGCTGATATAAAAAGCAGACATTTTCCGCGTTCAGCCAATAAACGTGGAGCAGCAAGACTCGCTGCAGTTCAAGCACTCTATCAAATGGATATCGTGGGTTCGGGGGTGATGGAAACGGCAGCTGAGTATGAGGCTTATCGTTTGGGAAAAGATATTGATGGAGATCAATATCTTGAAGCTGATTTTCAATGGTTTTTGGCTATTATAACGGGTGTTGTAAAAGATCAAAAGCAGCTTGATCCGCTGCTTCATCAACAGCTTTCTGCAGAGTGGTCTCTTTCACGTCTTGATTCTATATTGCGAGCAATTTTACGAGCAGGTTTATGGGAGTTGATCAACCGTAAAGATGTTCCCGTTGCGGTTGTCATGAATGAGTATGTTGACATAGCAAAGGCGTTTTTTGAAGGTGATGAGCCAAAACTTGTTAATGCAGTTCTTGACAGTATGGCAAAAAAAGTTCGCCTCTAAGAGTTACAAATCCCCCTATTATAGATCTGATATTATCAGACCTATAATATTGAAACGGTATGCAGACTATATAATTTAGTTATGGGGTGGCAAATTCGCAGGGCCTTTTATAATTTGAATTAAGAAAGGATGTTCTTTCGTTACAGTTGGCGTTGTTTGTGTAATAAAATCAAATACTTGACCGTCTTGTAATCCGTAATTTGCAACTTTTGCAACCTGATTATTTTTATTGAAGTAAATGGCTAAAACTTTGCGATCAATAATCTTTGTTTTCATAAACTGCATCCCACGATAACGTGTCTGTGAGATGTAATAAAAAACTTCATTATCATATTTTGTTTTTAATGAAGGGGTCCCTAAAGTTAAAAGAACTTGCTCTTGACTTGAGCCAATAGAGATAGAACTTAGAGCATTTTTATCAAGAACATAGCCCTCTCTATAAATTTGGCTCGAACCTGAAGAATCAAGAAGGCTACACCCAGCAAGCATTCCTATGCTTGCTATTGATAGACCAATCAATAATTTACGTTTGATTAAGGCTATTATGTGAGGCATTTGAAACAATGGTATCTCCTTTTTATACTGAGATGTAGGACAAGAAGGCAACCTCAAGTTTTTTCTAATTTTAACTTAATCTACCGTAGCTTACACTGAGTTTCCCTGTTATAAAGCAAATTATGCCATATAGAATTTCTTTAGAAAAGAAAAAAATGCATAAATACTTGAGATAAATAAAAACATAGTGCTTTACGCGTTTTTATGTTTGGGAGTTGTCAATGAATGTTCAAAATGTTCCTCAAATGACATTTGCTTTGGCTTATCCAATATCTGTACGTTCTCTACCTGCTAAAGGTATAAGGGTTCATTTTTGTGCAAACAAAAAAGAATGTACACATTTAGCCCAGAACCATGATTTAATTGAAGTAAAATCTTGTGAGGGAAAATTCCATATTTTCCCGTGGAAAAAACGCGGAGTGCGTATAAAAGGTCTGTTGCAAGCGCGTATACTACAGTTATGTGTTGTTACATTGGAACCATTAGAAAATATCCTTTGTGAAAATATTGAGGTTGTTTTTGTTCCTGAAGATTCAAATTTGATGAAGCCCCAAATATCAGAGGATACAGGGGAATTGTTTTTAGATGTGGGGGGGCTTGATACTCCTGAAGTGTTTTATGATGATAAAATTGATATTGGCGCAATCATGGAAGAGTTTTTTGAGTTGTCTATTAATCATTATCCACGTAAAGAAGGGATAAAGATGAATATGGGTGAAAATTTAGAAGAAGCAGAGCGAAAATTCTCTCCATTTTCTGTTTTGAAAAATTGGAAGTGATTGTAGAAACATACAAAAAATATCTATTGTATGCTAAACGGTATTTTCTGCGGAGCGATTTTCGCAAGATGTGCTGTGTGAGTATTCAGGAGCCAAAAATCATAATATGTATTTAAAGATGTAAATGAAAAGATGTGGGATATGCAAGCGTGATTAGAATTTCTGTGGATGTCATGGGCGGTGATTACGGTCCAGAAGCAGCTATTGCAGGAGCAGCAATTGTACAAAAATATTTATCAAATATTTATTTTCTATTTTATGGAGTAGAGGAGGCTGTTCGTCCGGTTTTAAAAAAATATCCCTGTTTGGATTCTGTATCGCGCTTTTGCCCTACAGAAAGTTATACACGCATGGATGAAAAGCCAAGCCAAGCACTTCGTAATGGACGTGGTAAATCATCAATGTGGTACGCCATTGAAGCGGTAAAAAATGGTGAAGCTGATGCTTGCATTTCTGCTGGTAATACGGGTGCACTCATGGCCATGTCTTATTTTTGTTTGAAAATGCTTGCAGAGGCTGAACGTCCTGGTATTGCGGGTATCTGGCCAACACTGCGCAGTGAGAGTATTGTTTTAGATATTGGAGCAACAATTGGTGCCTCTGCTAGTCAGTTGGTTGATTTGGCGGTTATGGGAGCAGGTATGTTTCGCGCTTTATATCACACTGAAAGACCAAGTGTTGGGCTTTTAAATGTGGGGGTGGAAGAGGTTAAAGGACTTTATGAAATAAAAAAAGCAGGAATGATATTGCGTGAAGTGCAATTAGAAGGATTGGAATATAAAGGATTTGTTGAGGGCAATGACATTGGAAAAGGAACAGTCGATGTTGTTGTGACAGAGGGGTTTTCTGGTAATATTGCTTTAAAAACCGCAGAAGGAACCGCGCGACAGATAGGAGAGATTTTAAACTCTGCAATGCGCAGTTCTTTTTTAACATCTCTTGGTTATTTTTTATCACGGGGTGCTTTTCGTATACTGAAACATAAAATGGATCCTGATAGGGTGAATGGAGGAGTTCTTTTAGGTTTGAATGGTGTTGTTATAAAAAGTCATGGCAGTGCTAATGCTAATGGCTTTGCTTCTGCTATCCGCGTTGGTTATAAAATGGTTAATAATGGACTTTTACAAAAAATAACGGCTGATTTACGGCGATTTCATGAAAATAAAGCAACACTTTTTGACCAAGAAGATGAAGCGGTGATGAATGGAGAGTCCTTATGATAAGCTCTTATAATAGAAATAAAAAATTTGAAGAAAAGGTAAGAGCTGAATGATTCGGTCAATTATACGTGGTGTAGGAAGTGCTTTGCCGAAAAGAAGTTTATCAAATGATGAGATTGCAAAGTTTGTTGAAACGTCAGATTCATGGATTGTTCAGCGTACAGGAATACGCCAACGTTATATTGCCAGTGAAAATGAAACAACTGTTTCTTTAGGAGTTGAGGCTGCGCAAGCAGCACTTACAAATGCTGGTTTAACAATAAAAGACATCGATTGTATTATTTTAGCAACGTCCACCCCGAATCGTACTTTTCCTGCTTCTGCTGTTGAAATTCAGCATGCTTTGGGAATGAGCCATGGATTTGCTTTTGATATTCAAGCTGTTTGCTCTGGTTTTATTTTTGCTTTAACAACAGGAGATTCTTATTTACGGTGTGGAGGGGCTAAAAGAATTTTAGTTATTGGATCCGATACATTTTCTCGAATTTTAGATTGGGAAGATCGTACGACATGTGTTTTGTTTGGTGATGGTGCTGGTGCTGTTATTTTGGAAGCACTAGAAACTGAGGGTGATATTGCTTTTGAGCGTGGTATATTGTCTGCGAAATTGCGCTCTAATGGTGCTTATATAGATAAGCTATATGTTGATGGTGGACCTTCAACAACACAAACGACAGGCTATTTGCGTATGGAAGGACGAGAAGTTTTTAAATATGCTGTTGGTATGATAACGGATGTGGTTGATGATTGTTTTGCAGCTGCAGGTATGGATTCTTCACAACTAGATTGGTTTGTACCTCATCAGGCTAATAAGCGCATTATTGAAGCATCTGCTAAAAAGCTGGGAATTTCACTAGATAAAGTTGTGATTACCGTTGATCAACATGGTAATACGTCTGCTGCATCAGTTCCGTTGGCTTTAACAACAGCTGTTTGCGATGGAAAAATAAAAGAAGGAGATCTTATCATGTTAGAAGCCATGGGAGGTGGATTTACATGGGGAGCAATTCTTATTCGTTGGTAAATTATGGCTACTTGACCATATTTCAAGAAAACGTATAAGTCATTTTGTAATTTTTAATATTTTAATAGGTGGTTATAATGACAAGTAAGACAGTAACGCGTGCAGATTTAGCGAGCGTAGTTTGTAAAAGAGTGGGCTTGTCACATACTGAATCAGCAGCTTTAGTCGAATTGGTTTTGGATGAGATTTGCAACTCACTTGTAAGAGGTGAAGCGGTTAAATTATCTTCTTTTGCAACTTTTCAGGTTCGCAGTAAAAATGAACGTGTTGGACGCAATCCAAAAACAGGTGTTGAAGCACCGATTCCGCCGCGACGTGTTGTGACGTTTAAGGCTGCCAATGTCCTTAAACAGAGAATTTTAGATTCGCATCGTGCAAAACAGAAAAAATGATATCTCATAAATAAATGCCATGGTATGTTTGGTATTTGTTAAAGAAATGTATAAAATAAGGGTCTTTATTTTTTAGAAAAAGACTGGTGAGTAAGGTATCAATGATGGTCTTATTTTTGACTAATCTTGTTGAGAAATTGAGACAGAATGAGTCATTGTGAAGTAATTTATTTTGTTTTAAATAAGGTGTTACAAAATGGATAAAAGCTCTGATGCTTTTCGCACAATTAGCGAAGTAGCGGAGTTATTGGAGCTTCCGCAGCATGTCTTAAGATTTTGGGAAACACGTTTTAGGCAGATTAAACCAATGAAACGTGGGGGAGGAAGGCGCTATTATCGTCCGGTCGATGTTGATTTGCTCAATGGTATCAAGCAGTTACTATATGATCAGGGTTATACAATAAAAGGTGTGCAACGCCTTTTGAAAGAAAATGGTGTTGCTTTTGTGACTGCATTGGGTAATGGTGATCTTGATGCTATGAATGTGGTCATAGAGAAGAAACATGCAGGACAAACTTCTGAAAATGCTAGCAATAAGCCTAAGAAATCTTCTTTTGGGCGTTTGAGTTTCATGAGGAATGAGGGAGAAACATCTGTCGGTTCTGTGAATCTTTACAAAGATAAAACTGATAAAGCATTGTTACAAGAAATTCTGTTTGAACTCATTGAATGTAAGCGTGTTCTTGATAGAGCACGATAATAATATTTTTTTATTTTATATGTGTTTCGTAGATATTTAGATGTTTTATGGATGTGCACAGAATTTTATACGTTCAACGAGTAGTCATATATCGTATGTGTATATTTAACGAGTTTTTTATAAGAGTTTTTCATTTGGTAAAACATGAAGAAGAGAAAGAATAAACGCTGAGTTTTGCCATTTTTTTTGATTTGGCTTTATAAAAATTAAGGCAATATCTCATCAGTGTAGATTGCGGGATGTAGAATGCCATTAGCTTACCAATTCATGTGCTTGTTTTAAAGAGATGTTTCTTAAGGCTTCTTAATCTTATTTTACCATAATGCCTCGTGAATGATTAATGGTAAACTCGTTGAGTACCGCTATTTTTATACTTATGAAGGTTCAAGTCGGCATCATCATTATAATTATAGCCTGTTCTCAATGACTGCAACAATTCTTAGCACTTTAGGCGGTTCATTGTAGGCATTTTAAAAGTCCTTTCTCAATAATTTTTATCCACGCACTCATTCCGCTTGTTTCGTGCAAGCAAATGATTTTGATAGATTCAACATAAACATATTAAAAATAAGAGAAGCCTATGATATTCGAAACCTTATTTAATATGAATAACGATATATTATCATTATAAATCAATATCTTGTCCTTTTTATAAGGGCTTATCTTACGAATAAGAAATATCATTGTTCAGCTAATTTTACATATTTTTTATTAATAAATATAATCTTGTTTTCAGTTTTCTTGCTTGATGTTTCTATAATTATTGTAATGATCTATCCATGATAATAGCAGAATTTTTTCATTATAAAGGTAAAAGATTAATGTTATTATTAATATTCAATTGTCTATGATTTTTGCATTTAAACAGCTCATAGCTTATATTCAACTTTTTCACCAATCCACCTTGTAGAGAAAGAGCACGTTATTCTTTCTGGTGACAGGTCATTGTGCATGAAACAAAAACACACTACAATATCAAATTATTTCATTTTGTACAAAAACTGAAAATTTATAGTAAAAAATTAACGTATTACCATCTTCCGTGATATTATGCATTTATTACACGTTGCAAATCTGGAGGTGTTGCTTCATTTGAGAGTTGTTTAATCACATCTTCTACAGATAAAAGGGTTTGATTTGTACTTCCTAAGCGGCGCATATTTACGCTGTTTGTTTCAGCTTCACGTTTGCCACATACCAAAATTACGGGGACTTTTTGTAAAGAATGTTCTCGTATTTTATAGTTAATTTTTTCATTGCGGAGATCTATTGTTGCGGAAAGCCCAACAGCTTTAAGTTTTGCTGTTATTTTTTGGGCATATTCATTTGCTTCGGATGTAATTGTTGCAACAACAATTTGTTCAGGAGCAAGCCAAAGTGGCATATGTCCAGCAAAATTTTCAATTAATATACCAAGAAAACGCTCCATTGATCCAAAAATAGCACGGTGGATCATAACAGGTTGACGTTTTTCTGAATCTTTATCAATATAGAATGCACCAAAACGTTCAGGGAGATTAAAGTCTATTTGTGTTGTTCCACATTGCCATTCACGACCGATAGCATCCTTTAATGTATATTCAAATTTTGGACCATAAAATGCTCCTTCACCTGGAAGGATGCTTGTTTTGATTTGTCCTGCAAATTTTGTTTCAATCGTTTTAAGGACAGATTCCATGATACTTTCTGCATGATCCCATAATGCATCAGATCCAACTCGTTTTTCTGGACGGGTTGAAAGCTTAAGACTAATTTCTTTAAAACCAAAATCGGCATAAGTTGATAAAATAAGATCATTAATACTGAGACATTCATCGGCTAATTGTTCATCAGTACAAAAAATATGCGCATCATCTTGTGTAAAACCACGCACACGCATAAGACCATGTAAAGAGCCTGAAGGCTCATAACGATGAACAAGTCCAAATTCAGCAAGTCTAATAGGCAAATCACGATAAGATTTTAAACCATGTTTAAAAATTTGCACATGACCAGGGCAGTTCATTGGTTTAAGGGCATAAACATTCCCATGATCTGAATCTTCTTCTGCTGAAATTACTTTGAACATATTCTCCTTATACCAACCCCAATGGCCAGATATTTCCCAGAGTGACCTATCGAGAACTTGTGGTGCATTAACTTCAGCATATTGATGATCATCAAGGCGTCTACGCATATAGCTGATCAAATTTTGGAACATTTTCCAACCTTTTTTGTGCCAAAAAATCATTCCTGGCCCTTCTTCTTGAAAGTGAAATAAGTCCATTTCACGTCCCAAGCGGCGATGATCACGTTTTTCAGCTTCTTCTAGCATATGGAGGTAGGCTTTTAAGTCATTTTCATTTGCAAATGCTGTTCCATAAATTCTCGTGAGCATTGGATTATTGGCATCGCCACGCCAATAAGCTCCTGCAACTTTCATTAATTTGAAAGCATTCCCAATTTGCCCTGTAGATTGCATGTGCGGTCCGCGACAAAGATCAAACCACTCCCCTTGATAATAGATTTTTAAATCTTGATTTTCAGGAATGCTATCAATAAGTTCAACTTTATAAAATTCCTTTTTATCAGAAAAAACTTTTCTTGCTTTTTCACGAGACCAAATTTCTTTTCTAAAAGGTTTATTGCGTTGGATAATTTCACGCATTTTCTTTTCAATGACGGTGAGATCATCTAATGTGAAAGGTTGTTGGCGTGCAAAATCATAATAGAATCCGTTCTCAATGACAGGACCTATTGTTACTTGCGTTTCAGGAAAGAGCTCTTGCACTGCTTCAGCAAGGACATGGGCGCAATCATGCCTTATGAGCTCAAGAGCGCGTGAATCTTCTCGGGTAATAATCTCTACTTGACCAGATTGTCCCAATGGATCCGATAAGTCTCGCGTGATACTATCAAGACTATAGGCGACTGCTTTTTTTGCAAGTGATTTAGAAATAGATTCTGCTAATTCCAAGCCGGTCATTTCGGCGGGGTAATTACGTTTTGAACCATCGGGAAAAAAAAGAGAAATAGAGCAAGACATAAAAACACCCTTTTAATCCAATTCCGCTAACGATTGCGGATGGTTTCGTGAAAATTGAGTAAAAAGCTTATAGACTAATTTTTTATCAATACATGTGAAAAAAGAAAAGGATTATTTGTTGTGTTTGTCAGAAATTTTCCAGTAACGCCAAGGTTTATAAAAACAGCAAGAATTTCCAAGCGATGGAGGGACTGGATCAAAGCCATCTGTTCCAAAGGGCCCACAACGCATGATACGAAAGAGTCCCATCCATGCACCAGCCCAAAGCCCATGGCGTGCAATCGCTTCATATGTATATTCTGAACAAGTCGGGGCATGGCGACATTGATTGCCTATAAGGCTCGAAAGTGTTATTTGATAGAACCGTATTAAGAAAATACCCAATAATCGTCCGGGTGTTTTTTGCCAAGTGCCTGTGTAATTCCGAGTCAACTTTTTTTGTCTAGATTGTGATTTGAACATTTATTTTTCTTCAATTTTTTGAATGCAGTCTATCGTTGCATCAAAGGGTAGTAGTGTTGCTGCATGGCGCACTTTATAGTCTTTAATGGGCTGTAAGCAAGAAAAATCCTCAAATGGAGCTTGAGGAGAAGGACCATTTTGCGTTAGCATTTGGTAGATAACTTCACGCAATATTTTAAGATCTTGAGTTGTTTGTCCGATGATATGAGATGCTAAAAGTGAAGCTGAAGCTTGCCCTAGCACACATGCATGTATTTCGTGAGCAAAATCGGTAATAATACTATTTTCCACTTTTAAATCTACAGTGATTGTCGAACCACAAAGGTGTGCATGTTTTCTTGATGTTGCATCAGGATTATTAAGACGCCCAATTTTGCCTATATGTGCAGCATATTTAAGTATTTTATCATTATAGATAGTATCAATCATGCGCTATTGCCTGAAATTTTGAAAGTCGTGATTGTTTAAACTTTTAATTCGCTTATATAGAGATTATACAAAATGAGATAGGTATGGAGCAAATGCTTTGTATAGAGTAAGCTTGGAGTTTTTGAATGCGTAATGTTGTTAAAGAAGACGCAAATTTATCTGAAAAAAAGCGTCCGAGTATTGAAAAGGTGGAAGAAGCGATTCGTACATTACTCTTATGGATAGGGGAAAATCCAAATAGAGAAGGGCTTTTAGATACTCCAAAACGTATAGCCAAGGCATATCGCGAGCTTTTTAATGGTTATAGTCAATCGGTTAAAGAAACCTTAGGTACAGTTTTTGAAGAGGTTTCAGGATACAATGAAGCCGTAATCGTAAAGAATATACCTTTTTATTCACACTGTGAGCATCACATGATCCCAATTATTGGGAAAGCACATATAGCATATCTTCCTAATGCAAAAATTGTTGGTCTTTCAAAAATTGTACGTGTTGTAGATATTTTTTCTCGTCGTTTACAAACTCAAGAAGCTATGACAGCGCAAGTGGCTCACGCGTTAAAAACGTATCTGAAGCCTCATGGTGTAGCAGTATTGATTGAGGCTGAGCACATGTGTATGGCTATGAGAGGAATCCAAAAACAGGGCTCTACAACAATTACAAAAAACTTTCATGGTTATTATGAAAAAGATCAAGCGGCACAAGCACATTTTATGATGATGGTTCAAAGGTCATAGTAAAGCCCATATTTCTCGTAATCTTTATTAAGTTATAAAGCATCCGGATAAAATAAATTATGAGAAAAAGAAAATTGGCTTGTACCTTTCTTTATGATTTGTTAAAGGCTAAAAACCAAGATTTTTTCTTTCCACGTGCGGTCGTGGCGGAATTGGTAGACGCGCAGCGTTGAGGTCGCTGTGGGGCAACCCGTGGAAGTTCGAGTCTTCTCGACCGCACCAGTTCGCAGTGAGTCTCTCCATAATGAGATGAAGTTATGTTAGAGAGAGGGGATTTATAGGCATTATAGAAAAATCTTTTTTGTATGTTATTTGTTGGTGTGTTGCCAATAATGTTTCGTTTTTTATTACTTTATCTATACATTTGAAATGTTATATTTTTATAAGGTGGGGTGAAGTTGCAGTGAGAAGTATAATGATTCTGAGATATTTAACACTTCTTATTTGTATTTCTTTATTATCAGCGTGTAGTGATTCACGTGCTGTACTTTGGCATGGGGTGCATGCAACACCTTCTATGACTGCCGTAGAAAGGGAAGTTGAAGGGAAACCAGTTTCTCCAAAAGCCATCGTTCCAGTGTATGTTGCAACAAGTCGTATGATGCAAAATAATTACGCTCAACCTTATGGTGCAGAGCGATCAAATAAAGTTCATTATAATCGCGTTGACGTAGGAATTCCTCAGCAACATGTAAAGGGAGTTGTTGAAATAAATGCCTATAAACCTACGCATGATAAGTATTTTGCAGCAGTAGCATTGCAAAAATACGATAATAAAGAACAGTTTAAACAGCAATTAAATGCTGCTTTAGCAAAAAAGCCAAAAGGAAAAAGAGAAATTTTTCTTTTTATCCATGGGTATAATAATAATTTTGCAGATGGTACATTTCGTACAGCACAGTTTACACACGATTATTCTTTAAATGTTGTCGCTGTGCATTATTCTTGGCCTTCGGCCGGATCAGTTCCTCTTTATATTTATGATCGTGACAGTGCTAATTTTGCCCGTGACGGATTGATAGAGCTTTTAACACTTATTAGTGAAACCAATGCTGATCAAATTTCGGTTATTGCACATTCTATGGGCAATTTTGTTATAATGGAAGCATTTAGAACGTTAGCGTTACAGGGAAAATATAAGCCTATTCGTCGTATTACAAGTTTATTAATGGCTGCACCAGATATTGATGTTGATGTATTTGAGCGCCAACTTAATGATATAAAAAAACTTCCGCAGCCAACCGCTATTTTAGTATCCAGAGCGGATAAAGCTCTTGCGGTTTCAGGACGTCTTACGGGTGGACATCATCGTGTGGGCGATGGCTCAGATATTGAAATGTTGCGTAAAAATGGAATAGCTGTTCTTGATTTTTCTCATGTGGATGGGGGAGCACACAATGTCTTTGCATCTTCGCCAACGTTGATGGCTCTTTCTCGAGAAGGTTCTTTGGCTTCCACAATTATGCAAGGTACAGAATTGTCACCTAGTCAAGCCCTTCTTGCTGATGGTAGTAGTGTGTTGGAAAAAACAACACATCTTATCCTTTATACACCTGTACGTTTTCTCTCTCCACGGATTCCACGTTGATCGTGAAAAGAGAGAAGGGGCTCCATCGAATAATGTATTGGAGGTAATATTTTTTAGCACTTTCTTTAGAATGGTCTTGTAAAATGAAAAATAAATAGCGGGATGAATATAAAAAACAGTCATTAGGTGAGTTTGTGATGATTGCACGGAAACGCTATGTTAATACGCCTACAGTTGTTGATTATTTGTCTCATTCCGCAATTAAGTTATTAGACATTCATGCTATGCTTGTGAAGGTGAGAAAAGGTGATATGGGGGAAAAACCAAATTTATTGCGTCAAATTGATTCTACAAAAAAACAGTTAGATGAGATAAGCCATGCTCTTATTTTAGAATATCGTAAACGCCAAGAAAATGAGCGTTTTTTAAAACAAATTCTGCTATCCATTTCTGATCAACTTTTTGCACTTAATAATGGTTTTAAGGAAACAGGACGTCTTTTTTTTCAAGAAGTTAGAATACTTCAATCTCAGATGCAATGTTTATATGAGGGAAAGGAGAGGCTGCATTTGTTGAATAGCCAAGAATCTTTTTGTTCTCCGTCAAAGATTGATGAAGTCATTAAACAGTTACAAAAAGCACGAGAAAAGCTTATTCTTGAAAGCCCACATCTCTTTGAAAAAAGCACAAAAGCTAAACAATAAAAGTTCTTTAGTTGAGCAGATAGATAATTTGAATTTTACAGCAAAAACGCTGTTAAATAGAAGGCTATAACCTTTTTAAAGCAAATTCTTTTCTTTAATAAATGAAACACATGCCTTATATCTTTGCTAAAGTTAAGGCTGATGAATTAGGTGGCTTTATTGAAAAAAATGTTTGTGGAAAGAATTTTACAAAAAACTTTCTGATTCTTTTAATAATAGTCCGCCGGATAATTTTACCAATGTTATGAAGTTGTTAGTATATTCATTAGAAACTTAAACTTTGGTAGAAATTAGCTGAATTTAAAGCATTAAAAAGAAGTTTGATAAAAATAACATGTTTTGTAAATTCACGTTCACCTCTACCTTCTCTTGAATTAAAAAACACTCGGAAAATGAATAAGCTACACGTAATTAAAAAAACATATGGTGCCCCCAGAGAGCGAATCAGGCTTTAGCAACAAGATTCAAAGTATATAAAGATGTGTAAGGGCGTATTGATGTCTATAGCTTTTTATGATTCAATAAAAAAAGTAAGTATTAAAGAAAAAATCTCAAATCAGAAATTAAAGGTGGTCTAAAAGGTGGACCCAAAAAGGTGGACGAGCAATGCTTGAAAAGGTGGACGAGAGGGGACGTTAAGTGAGGGCGATTCATCGGTTATCAGCATCATTCGTAAAGACGTCCTCGCAGGGTAAATATTGTGACGGGGCGGGGCTATGGTTGAATGTTCGAAAAGACAATACACGCTCTTGGTTTTTTCGCTATACGCACCACAATAAGCGCCGTGAAATGGGACTTGGTCCTGTTACAAAACTCTCTTTAAAAGAAGCGCGTGAGCTTGCAAGATATTATAGTGATATTCTTAAAGAAGGCAATGATCCTATTGTCTTTCGAGAACAGACTATTTTAAAACAGCAAAGCAATATCTTCCAAGAAATTGCAAAAGCGGCTTTTGAAAGCAAAAAAGCAGAGTTGAAAAATGAAGGTAAAAACGGCCGCTGGTTTTCTCCACTAGAGTTGCACGTTATTCCACACATAGGCAAATTACCTATAGAAAAATTAACAGCCAATATCATCCGCAATGTTCTCGCACCCCTTTGGCATGAAAAAGCAGACACAGCGCGAAAAGCGCTTAACCGTATCAATATTTGCTTGAAATATGCTGCGGCTCTTGGTTTAGATGTTGATCTACAGGCTTGTATGAAAGCACGCGCGCTTTTAGGAAAACCACGTGCGACATCAACAAATATTCCTGCTATGCCATGGCAAGAGGTTCCGGCATTTTATCAAAGCTTGGATGATAAGATCCTTTCAAATTTAGCACTGAAGTTACTCATTTTGACAGGAGCACGATCATATCCATTGCGCTATTTGCGCCTTGAACAAATTGACAAAAATATATGGACGATACCAAAAGAAAACATGAAAGGTATTGTAGGAAAAGTTTCAGACTTTCGCGTGCCACTAAGTGATGAAGCTTTGAGAGTTATTGAAAAAACTCTCCCCTTTGAAAAGAATGGTTTTCTCTTTTCTGGTCTTAGAGGCAACCCCATTTCTGATGCTACCATGGCAAAATATATGACAATTTGCGGCTTAACCTATCGTCCCCATGGTTTTCGTTCAAGCTTACGGGACTGGATAGCAGAGACAACGTCAACACCATTTGAGATTGCCGAAACTGTTCTTGCACATACAGTTGGGAGTTCAGTGACGAAAGCCTACATGCGAACGGATTTTTTAGAGCAACGGCGTGTTCTTTTAGAGCTGTGGGCTAGCTTTATATCGTGAGTGGTTTGACAAAATATTCTAAGGCCATTAGAGCATAAATATAATTATTGTTATTCTACCTTAATGGCAACCCTAAAGC
This sequence comes from Bartonella sp. AP331QHHD, assembly GCF_042195905.1. Lineage (NCBI taxonomy): Bacteria > Pseudomonadati > Pseudomonadota > Alphaproteobacteria > Hyphomicrobiales > Bartonellaceae > Bartonella > Bartonella sp. AP331QHHD. The sequence goes on along the minus strand of NZ_JBHIPG010000082.1, from coordinate 15,701 downwards.
TTTAAAGAAACGTTGATGTCTTTTCTCAGTATCAGCTATGAGCTTACTAAACGAAATAACCTCTATATAGGACTCATAACTCTTATGATATCCAAAATATCCCATATGATCGCCTGATTCTGTTAAATCCCAACGTTTGCAGCACTCTTTTATTTTTGGAGTTAGATCACAGACGACATAACAGTAACCGGGAACTTTTCCATCCAAATTTATTGGACGCCCTTTTGGGGTAAGTACTTTGCCTGCACGAATTTTTTCTAGATAAGTAATGACCTGCAAAATAGGATCTGTTTCGGTACCAGCTTTCGCGTCATCTCTCATGGGACGCTTAATTTCTACTATAGTAAGAGATGCCAAAGTAGGAGATTCTAAACCCTCTTTGCTATCTGATACTAATAAAGGATTCCAATAAATAGAATTATTACATAATTCTAAACTACATATATCAGGTCTTTCCTTTTCCATAGAGCCGGTAATAGACATTTTTTTTAATGATAAATCAGAAGCTAAATAATCATGAAATACTAATTTTTCGTCTATCAACCACAAGTTACAATTATCCATAGCTACAGAATTAGAATCACACTTCATGGGTACTATGAGTTGATGAATAACGTCTTCTTTAATATATTCTTTACCACCGTCATAAAGAGAATTTAAAGATTCCTTCAAAAGTTCTATGATAGTTTTTCTATGGAATAAGTAATTTGCCAAATCGGACTTTTTAAGATCACATACAGCATTTACATATTTATTAATTCTTGCTGCATAACTATCTGTATTTTCTCCTTGTTGAACTGCTAAAACATTATAACCTTCTTCTAAAATTTCATTTTCTACTCTAGCAAGACATTCATGCAAATGTAGTTCCAATTTTTTATCATTTATTTTAGGTGAAATCATATAGTCATTGTCTGTTAAATAGTTTAGGAGTGGACGATAGCGTGGTACTTTATGTGTGAACTTTTCAACTATCTCCTTACTGTTTTGAATGTTTTGCTTCAATTCTACAGCTAAATATTTTTGAATGCTTTCATAAATGGCTTGTCGTATTATCGGAAATGATATTTTTTTTCTTTTAAATAAATCTTCTTGTTTATCTTCAACATTTTCTTCAATATCAAAGCCTATTCTTTCAGAACGTACTCTTTCATCTAAAAAAAGAGAGCTTACATAACAAGAGTAGATAAATTCACCTATATCATCTTGCAGTTTTGATTGCATACCCGGAATTTTCTCAGATAACTTTTCTTTTGTAATAGCTCTATTGCCTGCACAAAAACATAAAGCCTGATTTTCTAAAGGTAAGGATCTAAATTTAATATGCATAATAGAAAAATTATAATTTTCTATTTTTATTTTTTCATTTAAAACGGCTCCATGCATGCATTGTTCATATAGATCATTTAATAATATCTTTTCTGTGTCATCTTCAATAGTTATGAAAGGGCAACCACCAGTTCTTGCAAAATACCAGAGACAATGTTCTAAGAGTGCTTTTGCGATAGATTGTAGTTTTTTAGGAATATGATTTTTATATTTTTGGTTTAGACCTGTTAACTCAACAATAGTTTCTCTCTTCGTACAATTATCTTGAAATTCATCTAATTCTTTTATACCTGCAGCAGCATCAAATAAAAATGTGCGCCCTTTTAATCCTCTATCTGTTTCATAAATACTCCTGATTTTTATATTATCAAAAGCTTTAAGCCATAAAAGTCGTCCTATACCATGGCAACCTTTATCTCTTTTATAATCTGAGTCTAAAGTTTTAAATGATTGAAAATTATGATCATTAAAGCCTGTACCATTGTCGATCACTTTAAAACCTACAATTTCTGTCTCGTTTAGTTTTTCTGTATCTTTGTCAAGTGGTAGTGAAGCTTGCTTCGATCTTATGACTGAAACTATAATGTAGCGTGAGGAAAAATCATTCCCTATTTCTTCAATGGAATGAATAGAATTTACAACTGCTTCAAAAAGAGGCAGTAGAGCATGATTTTCTGGTAAAGATGTATTTCTTACGCGGCCACTTAAATTTGTTCTCATTATCCACTCTAATCTATAAAAGACAATCAATTGTGTCGTTTTACAAAGATTTGACTTCCTCTTCATCCTTAAAGGATTAAAATTTCGAAGCTGCTCATATCAAATACAGTTTATTAGAAGCTTTAAATTCATGAAACAATTAATTCAAAGATTAATTCTTTGAAATCCACTGTTTTAAATGTGCAAAGACATTCTCTATCGCCTCCATGAGACGTGCAAAATTAAGAAACCATTTTCTAAAGAATTTCGCGCGTCTCAGAGTATGTTTAGAGTCGGATATTTGGTTTTTGTGTAAAAATACTTACAAACGCATCCATAATACGTGAAAAATCAAGGGCTAATAAGAGTATAATGAGTACAATCCATTTCGTATAACGTGACATCACTTTTATACTTTTGTAGGTCATGATGATTTCTTGAAGTATTTCTTTTTCTCCTTCTGTAAGTTCTATATCGTCTTGTGTTCTTTTTCTAGCCATGTTTCCACCCACACATACGTTCACCCTGCTTGTTATGCTTTAAGATTTCTCTTGCTAAATTGGAACTGATGACGTTGACATCTTGCCTCTCTAAATAAATTGGCAACCAACCAACACAAGAGACATACTTATTTGTCGCGCAACCAACGAGAGAGAGCAGCACGCACATCAGTATCACTTTTCTGATTAACTTCATTTTCCACCTCCAGCCGTGTTGTTGCTGTCTTTAAGGTTTTTTCTGTTTGCTTTTGCTGTTCTGCCTTTTTTCCAAGGGTAAAAGCTTTTGCCAAAGCCATAAAAAAAGCGGCTAAAGCCGCGCCTGTTAACAGCAGATTTCTTTTCATCCATAAGATCATAGGCGGTGTTCCTGAAAACGTTTAGCAACAAAGAAAATGCCAGCACATGCAGCTAAAACCATGATAGTGGCGAGCGCCCATTGGACTGGACCATTTCCTGCCAATAAACCACCAAGCCCTGAAAAAGACCCAATAACTGGTGCAAGAGCTTCAGCTTTTAAAAATCCCGTTGGTGCTTGTGTTTCTACGGTTTGGTAGTTAGAGGAAACAAAAGCACCTTTCGCCCACAAGCCTGCTTCTGCTGCACGCCGGTGTGCGAGACCTTCAAGACGCTTTCCGCCTGCTTTGGTCCATTTCTGTAGCTCTGCAGGGACAGCTTCATATTCACCTTGATTGAGCTTTTTTAACAGTGTCGAGTTACAAAAGGCTCCTGTTCCTACATTATAGCAAAAGGACACTAACGCCGCGAATTGTTCATCTGTTAATGAAACTGTAACAGCGCGTTCAACGACATTTTCAAATTGTCTTAAGTCTTGGCAAAGAAGTTCTTCTGCTTGCTTTTCCGTGATGGTCATGCCTTCATAAACAAAAGGCTTTCCAGCATTGTTTGTATGTCCATAACCTATTGTCCACACACCAATGGTATCTTTGTAGGCGTTTAAACGCAAGCCTTCCCATTGTTTGATAAGTGCTAGCCCTTCTGATGATATTTTTCGCATATGCTTCTCCATAAAAAAAGCTCCGCAAAAAGCAGAGCTGGATTAAAAAATTGACATCTTTTTCATTCGGAAAGATAGCTTGGTTAAGCTTCATGTCACTTTTTCATTGGAATAAAAGAAGATTTTTTCTCAACTTTTAATTTCTTTCTTGACAAATATTCGTTTATAAACGAATATACATCATGTTTGAAATACGTCACTACCTTACTTCTGATGGCAAAGACTTGATAGCTGATTGGCTGCGAAAGCTCCGTGACATGCAGGCTAAAACTGCAATTATTCGCCGCCTTAATCGTTTAGAGCAGGGAAACTTTGGCGATTTCAAGCCGCTTCGTGAGGGTGTTCATGAATTGCGTATTAATGTTGGTCCTGGCTACCGAGTTTATTATGTCCAATCTGGAAAGACCGTATTGTTGCTATTATGCGGTGGCAGCAAAAAAACACAAGAGACTGATATCACTCGTGCATGTGCTTGCTGGCGTGATTGGCAAAACCGTGAAGATTAAAGGAGTGCAAAAATGAAAGACCGTAACCATGATGATGCAATGGCAGAAATATTCCGTGATGATCCTGAGTTGGCAGCAGCTACCCTTGATGCAATCCTAGCAGATGGTGATCAGGGTGAGCTGCTTGTAACTCTACGCCAAATGGCCAAAGCTTATGGTGGTGTTCAAGCTGTAGCTAAAGCAGCCAACTTGAACCCAACACAACTTTACCGTACACTTTCAGAAAAAGGTAATCCAGAGTTCCGCAGCTTGAATGCTTTACTGCGTACCATGGGGTTTCGTTTGGCTGTACAGCCTCTTGAACGACCAGTTCCACACGTGTAACTTTAGTTCCACTCCCCACCTTTAAAGATGGGGAAGGGAGGTATTTAAGCAATCATTTTTAATGAGGGGCTCTACATCTAGTTTATAACCTATCATGTATCCTCTTCATCCATATGGATGACGCCTTCGCCTTCGTCACATGCGTTTGGTGGGGCGTTTGGATCAATGGTATCATCCTTGTCTGGTGTTGTGTTTGCAACGTTTTCAGCCGCATCTTCTTGCGCTTTATCAAAAAGTTCGCACTCTATTTTTGTGGTGTAACCACCCGTTTTATCAAGTTTGTGCTTAACGCTCTTGATGCGCCATTCTGCTGGAATATAGGGGCGGAAAGGGGGCTCTTGAACAAGCTTTGCTTCTGCTTGCACAAACGGATCACCACCAATATCACATGAGAAAGAAGATTTGCCACGAGATGATTTGTTGCGATAAACAGCAATGGCCGCAACAGCTTCTGATTGATTGTGGTAGGTGTATTTGAGTTCATGAAAAGGCTCTTTACCAACCTTGACTTCCTTTTTTTCACCAGTGCGGATATCATGATAGCTTGCGATAACACCGCCTTTTTTCTCTTCTTCTTGCTCTTGATTTTCAGATGTTTTGGCTTCCGTCTCTTCTTTAGGCAAATTGGGGGCGTCACTTTCATCCATATGGATCACATCTTCGCCTTCCTCAATTTCCTCTGGTTCTCGTGCATCAGCGGCGGCTTTTTGATCATCTCCTGCATCTGTCTTTAATCCATTGGCGGCACCTGCTTCATCCCGTGCGCTGTATTTAAAATCCCAAGAGGTACAATGTTTTTCATGGATAATAACAACGGGGAGTGTTTCACCAGTGATGGCTTTGCCTTCACCCCGTTTGGCGAGCACAAGTTTGCCATCAACGGGTTTTGCTACCGCATCATATCCTCCTGCAAGGCGTGCGGCAAAAGCCATATCGCTTTCAGCTGTTTGATCAATGTGACGCACAACAATTTTAGCAAGAGCAGGGTCAACTTTTGGTGTATAGCCATTACGCTGTGCTATCTCTTGAACAATACTGCCAAGGGTTTGCTGGTGATAGGATTGGCTTTTTGGGGTTCTGTAAGACGTGTTCATTGATGCGGCGCGCCCTGTCACGCTTAAGCTTTGTGGTGGGCTGCTTACAGAGATTTCGTCTATCAGATAGGATCCCATATCGCGGTTTTTGCCCCCTTCATAGCCAAGTGTGACAGAAATGATTGTTCCGATAAGAGGAATATCAAGAAAGCCGTTATCACTGTCACGTGCGCGGTCATCAAGCTCTATAGTGATACGGTCACTTTTGTTTTCTGCTTCATCGGTAATTTCAATCGACAAAACATAGTCCATCAGCATTCTTGTGATGTCCTCTCCATTTGCCAGAACCGTGCAAAAAGGTTTCATGATTTGCTACCCCAAATTCTGATTACTGGTGTGGCTTTCGGATAGGGGAGGGTTGGTAAGAGTATCGTGATGCCTGCTTTTAAAATGGGTCCATAGTCTGCAAGCCCCAAATTCGCTGCATAGACGCGTTCAACAGCAAGGGCTTGTTGACCCTTTGCATAGTATCTCCAGCAAATGGCATCAACCATATCACCATCTTTGGTCATATAAAGATCACTCATAGGTCTTCACCATATTCTCTCAACTTTATTGTAAATTCTTGTTTTTTGGGGATGCCATTATGATGAAAAATGCTTTGTTTTTCCTCTACAGAAAGAATGACAAACTTACCTAAGATTTTGCCTTGACCAGTCACAAGAATGTGAGGTCCTTCATGTGCCATTTGCCGTAAATATTCGAGCTGTCTATGACCACCTTTGAAATCTGGATAAATCACACCAGTTAAAGAAAATTCCGCATTTGCAACGGCAGGCAATTGAAGAGCTGCTTTGCGCCCCAATCGTCCTTGCTCTACCCATGGAACCCCATAAGACATATCAAGTGTTTGATAAGCAGCTGTTTCAATCGAAAAAATAAAACCACCCAAAGCTAACATCATGGTATTTAATCCGAAAGGCTAGAGGCTATGGCTAAACGTTGCTGTTTTGCATAGCGTTCAAGTGCTTGATTGACAGCGTCTCTGATTTCGTCCTTGAGACCATTGGGGACGGAAATATTGAGATTTGTAATGGTTACACGGGCGTCTACTTCAACGGGCTTATGAACCGTAATTGGCTTTGGAGCTTTAAAAGCACCTACTTTATTTGTTGCCTGCATTTGTCCTGTTTCAACGACACTTGTATTAAAACCACTCTTGCGTTTTTCAGGTGGGGTATTTGTAACCACTACTGTATCAACCATTTTTTTTTGCACGTGCATTGGTTTCTTCGGTAAAGGTTTTAATGGTCTGCGTTGAAGTCTTGTCTATTGAAACATTAAACCCTAACTTTTCTTTCACCCAATTAGGCATCCAACTGGTTAATTTCTTCATCATATTGCCAAAACCGTTATACAGATCATCCCATTTGCTTTTGATGCCCTCCCAAAGCCCATTAATAAGATTGGAGCCTATTTCCATTAAATCGACACCAAACAGCCATTCAATGAGTTCATTGATTTTTTTCGAAATCCAAGTCAGTGGTGAAAAGTTTTTAAAGAACGTCAAGAGGTTATTGAAAACATTACTACATAAGCTGTAAAAAGAATCCCATAGCTTGCTTATAAAGCTTATGACTGTATCCCAATGTTTGTAGAGCAGATATCCGGCAGCAACAAGAGCTGCAATGCCGCCAATAATCCAGCCAATAGGTGTGGTCATGATAGCAACACCAAGCGATATAAAAGCGGAACTAACGGCAGTTATTGCCGAAATCAGTGTACCTACAAGAGTTAAGGCAAAACTGGCAACAGCAGAAGCAGCAGGTGCTATTGCCGCAATGAATGCCCCAGTAAGAACTGCTCCAACTGCGGCTAAGGATGCAGCCACCCAACCATTGAGTTTGTCCCAATATTTGTAGAGTAAAACAAGAGCTGCGATGCCGCCAATGAGCCATCCTATGGGCGTCGTCATTATAGTATAGCCAAGGGTGACAAACGCTGCTCCCGCTGCTGCTAATGCGGCAATGAGTGGACCAAAAATGAATGAACCAAGAGCTACAAGCCCCACCTTGAAAAGGGTTATTTCACCAATCAGAGGTTCTAGCCATTGGAACCAGCCTTTAATCCTCTCTGTGAGATCACTGATGCCTTTTCTTAAATCAGAGGTAGGATTAAGCAAATCATTAAGGACTTTTTTTAAGGTTTTTGCCCAGCTCGCAACAGTTGTTTGAATGAGGTCGCGGTTTTCATCAATCAACTTTGAAAAACCGTCAATCATATCATTAATCACGGGCATGAAACGCGCGCCAATAAAGCTCGCGATACCGCCTATTTTTTTCTTAAAAGCACCAAGCTTGTCACTTAAATCTGCTGCATAGCGTGCAACATCGGCACCTATCAGCCATTTTCCTTTTCGCGCCTTTGCAAACAGCTCTTTAATGGGTGCCATGCCTTGTGCAAGCATGGTCGCCATTTCTTTACCATCGCCCCCAAACAGCAGAGCGGCAATATGCTGTCTTTGTGCTTGGCTTTTCATCTTACTCATCTTGTCGGTAATTTCTTCTAACAAGACAGAAGTGGATTTGAGTTTTCCAGAAGTGTTTTTGACAGAAATGCCAAGTGCTTCAAAGCCCATCATGCCTCTTTTTTGTCCGGCATATGCTTGTGCTGAACGCCTATTTAAAACCGCTAAGGATTGTTGAAAAAGTTCGGCAGAGTATCCTGAATTATCAGCTGCATCACCCCATAATTGAAGTGATGCAACACTCATACCTAAATGGTGTGATGCGTGATAAAGACTATCGCCCAGATGCATGGTTTTCATGGTGAGGGCGGCTACACTTGCCACAAGACCACCACCAGCAAGCCCTAAGACACCGGTAAAGACTGAAGCACGACTTGCCGCTGTGCTAAGAGCACTTTGAACGCCATGAAGGCTTTTTGTCATGTTTTTGACAGCAGCAGAAAAGCGCGGAATACCCAAACTATGTGAGAGTGTTTTTGACAATGTATCGAATTTTTTTTGAAGATGTTTGAGAGGTGCGGTGAGTTTGTCTTCAAGAGACAATTTTACCTTTGCATCAGCAACTTTTTCACTCATTTTATCTTATACCTTTCTGCTGCTTGATTTCGCCAGAATATGAGTTCTTGCGGTTCCATTTCCATCATCTTTGAAAGGGACCAATGGAACACAATGGTAATATCGGCTATGAGTTTAGCGGCGGTTTCCCAGTCGAGGTATCCCGCCGCTTGATAAAAGACTCCAAAATCTCTCCAATGCTCGACAAGTCATTAATATCGAGTTCTCCAACCGCTTCATGTGCCCATCCAGAAAGACGTGCGATCATAGCGATTGTTTGCTCTATGCCTTCTTTTTTGTCGATTGCTTGCACATCTTTTGTTTTGGGGCGCTGTAAAGTAATTTCGGTGTGCTCTTTTCCTTCAAAAGTAACAGGTATCAATAATTTATGTGTAATGCTTGTTTGTACGGTCATTTTATAATCCTATATTTTCTCTATGGTCTGCGAGTTGATTGACGCCATTGAATTTTCTCACCAAGTTGAGGACATCTATCTCAACGATTTCAACGTCCTTCTGGACATATTTGAAATACTGCAATGTGAAGGTAGTTGTGGATGTTGCTTTGCTGCCCGGTTGCCATTCTGCCATTTCAAAGCCTTTGCATAGTCCTCTCATGGTAATGACAACACCTTCTGCTGGTGTGCCTTGCGCTTGCATTGAACTTCGTAATGAAATGTTGACATCGGTGCGCCCTAAGAGTGCCATCAACTCTGGAGAGCAATCAGAAATGGTCATGCTAAGCGTGAGGGTTTCAAGACCAAGGTCAACTTCAATGGAGCTATCCATGCCACCGCCGCGATAACTTTCAACAACCAAACTCAAATTCGGTAGGGTGACACTTTCACATTTTGCCTGATAGGGAATGCCGTCGACAAAAATGTTAAAATATTTCAAAACTCTTGGTAAAACAGGTACGGTCATTAAAAGATCTCCTCTAAGTAATCATTCACAATGCGTGAACGGAACGTGATATGTTCTGCGGGTGTTGTGGGGGTGAATTCGACATTGAAATAGACTCTACCGCTTTCAATAGCGCTTGCTGTATTAAGCTCTAGATCAGGCGTACAGCGCCCACCAAGAATGGCGCCTTGTGCTTTCAAATCACGCAAATAGGCATTAACGCTTTCGCTTACGTCATGCATGTAGGTTTTTTTGATATTGCGGTCGACAGCCCATAGATGTCCGCGCAAAATGGCATCATTGATCATATCTGCGGTGCGTACCACGGATAAGAAAGCAAACTTTGTATCACTTGAAAGGGTGCGATTACCCCAAAGACGATAACCATTTTCGCGGATAATTGTTGTGATGTTTTGTTCGTTAAGAAGGTTAGCGCGGCTTGATCGATCACCAATGGAAAAATCAATGGGGCGTGCAATACCAACAATGCCATTGATCACTTTATTGGAAGGAGAATGCCAAAAACCGTGTGTAAAATCAGTTTTAGCAATGACACCTGCAACCGCTGTACTTGCTGGCTGTTCTATGATTTTTCCATCACGATTCACCTTTACAAAAGGGTCAATGATAATGGCGCGTTTTGAATCAAAATCCTTTGCTGTGCTAAGGGCTGCTTCATCTGTCGTGTTTGGTGCATCAAGCACCACAATAGCACGCAGACGCTCTGCAATGCCAATGAGTTCTGCTGCGACGGGGTTGGCAGTTGCATCAGTTCCATTCTCTTCAATATTCACACTGGAAGGGCGTTGATGTGTAAAGCCTGGCGCAATCAGAATGCGTGGTGTTTGTCCTACAATGGATTGTGCTCCAATCAAAGCATGAACACCTTCATAAGCGCCATTTGCGTTTACACCCCCTAGAATATTGGTGAGAGTCGCATTTTCGTTGTCACCCTCGTTCACGCGTACGACAACGACAATAGCCCCCACTTGCTTGAAAATAAGATCAAGGGCATTGGGTAAGGTCCCTTGACGCTTCCCCGTTTTATCCAGTTTTGCAGCTTGTGAAAGAGAGCCTGCTACCAAAACGGGTGTGTTGAGAGGGAAGGCTTGTTCATCGGCATCGGGTGCTGTGCCAACGATCCCGATAACTGCCGATTGTACCGCGCGAAGGGGTCGGGTGCCGTCGTCAACTTCAACGACTTCAACACCGTGTAGAAAACCTGTTGCCATTTTATACTCCTTTAAATGGTTGGCTAATGAAATGAATGGGAAAAAAATGAGGGGGGTGATTGCTGTATTTGTTAGACCGGCATGATGATAAAAAATTATCGAAAATAGCTTGACATTATTTATGCAATGTGTATTTTCGAATCAGGTGCTTGAAAAACACCTTAAAGCAACTAGCGGATGGATTGCCGAAACAATCTCTTCTCCGCCAACTAAAAGTTTTGACTCATTGTATGTTACACGCATATAATGGCATTGTCGGGTGTGGTTACGCTATACAATACCCTTTATGGGAAAGGCATAACGACGGGCTAGTTGCCGTGTTTTTCAGCGCCCGGCACTCTCTTTAGAGTGTCAATGAAAAACATCTAACAACTAGGAGTTCACATGAACACTCTTATAGAAATTACAGAACAAGTCATTGATGGCGATGCGATTCAGACAGTAAATGCACGTGATCTACATGCGTTTTTAGGAGTAGGTAAAAAGTTTGCAGACTGGATTACTGAACGCATCAACAAATATGATTTTGTCGAAAACAGAGATTATATAGTTTTTCCCAATTTTGGGAAAAACCTCCAAGGTGGTCGTCCCTCTAAAGATTATGCTCTCACTTTAAGTGTAGCCAAAGAACTTTCTATGGTGGAGAACAATAAGAAAGGTAGAGAAGCTCGTTTATATTTTATAGAATGTGAAAAACGTGCAAAACAAGTAGCAACACCACGAATAGATCTTGCCAATGCATTGGAAAATCCTCTTACGATTAAACAGCTCCTTTTAGAGAGTATCAATCAATTAGAAGACTTAAGAAATGAGGTGAGTACACTCAAGCCTAAAGCAGAAGCTTTAGAAGGCTTAAAACGCTCTGATGGTCTGTTTGGTCTTATCGAAGCCGCGAAGATGTTAGAAGTACGACCAAAAGATTTAACGGATTACTTGCGTAAACATGATTGGGTCTATCGACGTGCTCCGGGGGCGCCTCTGTTACCTTATCAGGATAAAATCAAGAAAGGCTTTATGGACTGCCCTGCTATCACCATTCAAAGACCAGATGGTACAGAAAAGGTGCTCCCTTCAACGAAAATCACCTCCAGAGGATTGGCATGTTTAAGAGAGCAAATCCATGGAGGTGTGCAATGAAGATAGATACCAATTTCTTATGCGATTTGTGGTTGGCATTATCTCAATTTTCTAGACATGAAAATATGAATGATAAAGATTGTACAGCTCTGGTTGATACTATGAGTGTCATAGAAAAAGCTTTAATTTTAAAACTTCAAGATGAGATGCCAAGTATACTTAAAATCTTAATAGTTCTAACAGATTTTGGTGATTCAGAACTGCCGCATAGCATGGATCCTTTATTGCGCGCTTATGAACCAGATTTCGAGAACCCTATTAAAAAGGTTGCTTAAGTTCAAAAACATGACTTATCTCCTCGTCTTTAAGGGCGGGGAGAAGGTTACGAATGGCTATGTTCCATTTGCGTATTCATTTCGCTAGCTGTTAGTGTTGGAATAGAAGAGACATCAATGTCCCTCAAGGCATGCCATGTATCATAATTGGCTTGAAGCTGTAGCCAAAGGGCTGGTCCATTTCCTAACAATTTACCAATGCGAGCCGCTGTTACGGCTGTGACTGGACGTTCTCCTTTAAGGATACCGTGCAAGTGCTGGCGTGATATTTGAAGAATCCTAGCAATTTCGGTTTTGCTTGCATTTAAATGTTCTAAGGATTCAGCTAAAATTTCTCCTGGATGAGAAGGACAACGATTAGGATTACGTGTGGTCATGGATAGTTTCCTTTACAAATCTTAAAACCTTCAGTGGTATTGCTCTAGATCAACATGGTAAACGTGTCTGTCTTTAAATTCAAAAGTGATACACCAAGGACCATTGATATGAATTGTGTAGCGAGTTGGAGTAAAGCCTTTAAGCATATGAAAATTATAACCTGGTACATTGATATCACTAACTTGAGAAGCAGCGTCAAGGGCATCAAGACGGCGAATAATACGCTGTTGAAGCCTGCTATCAATCTTACTTTTTCCTGTTTCCCAGAGAGATTGGAGGTCTTTATTTTTAAATGTTTTGATCATAGCAAACTCAACAACTTTATTTTAAGTAAGATGTAATGTATTAAGTGACAATTGTCAACAAAAATGTTACAACTTAATATGATTGATGCCAACACTGTGGAACTACAAGAATTTAAGAAATGAATATCAAACCAATTCGTGCTGAGAGGGAGTACCAAGAAGCTTTAGAAATTGTGTCTGCAATGTTTGATAAGCAGCCAGAAGTTAATACTCCAGAATTTGATAGAATGAAAACTCTTGTTTTGTTAATTGAAGCTTATGAAACAGAACACTATCCTGTTTCTCCACCTCATGCGTAAAGAGAAGAATAGGTGCATGGAGGGGATAAATTTGCACGTTAACATCAAGGATTTTACAAACATACCAACGGCTGTCTGATCAAATATTGCTAAAAACTTAGATCCCTTGCCATTCTTAATAAAGTGAATACGAAGTTTAAATTCTATTGTCATTTTGCTCTCCAAATTAATGAAGAGACCATAACAATCATCTACACTCTCTCATAAGCCTGACACTGTCAGTAAAAAAGGGCTTTAAAGGGGACTTTATAAGAAGAAACTATACAGTTTATAAGCCATCAGACAATAAGTGTCCGTTTAGAAACTATCATTGTTTTTTATACCTGCATAAACCATTCATTCTTTCCACAATCTTATAAGGACAGCGCCATCAGCTCCAGCGCCACTTGAAGAAGAATCGGCATGAGCACCAGCACCACCACCACCAAAACCACGCCCTGCTTTTCCCGAACTATAGGAACCTTTGCCGACTCCTCCAGAGCCACCACGTGATGTATCACCTCCAGCATCGCCTCCATTACCGCTTGTTTTACTCGTAATTCCATTCGTTCCAGCATAACCATTTCCGCCTTTGGCAATTCCTGGATGTTCATCCGTTGCTAAACCAAAGTTTCCACCTGTTCCTCCAGCACCGCCATCGCCTGAATAGAAGGAAGTATTATCTTTACCAAATCCCGTGTGAGTGCTAGAAGAGTAAGTACCCCCACCACCATGTCCTCCTGTCGCCGTAATAAAATTTTTGCCAACGGTTGTTGTTCCTCCAAACCTACCTTTTACATTCCATCCAGAAACAGAATCTCCTCCTTTACCAATTGTGATATTCTCATGACCCTTTAAACTCGCTTTATAACCATACCATACCGTACAACCGCCACCGCCGCCACCGCCTCCTAAGTAATAAGAATAACCACCCCCACCACTGCCGCCGCCACCCCATGCTTGGATTTCGACTTTTGTGTTATCCGTTACCCAATCGGGCCATTGAATTTTTCCATCCTGTGTATAGAGCAATTCAGCATCAGCAAGAGCCGGCCAATTCGTGATTTTATCGGTCAAATCTTTTTTAAGACTCTTTATCTGTGCCAAGATGGCTGCATCCACTTGTGATTTGGTATAAACAAGATCATCATCAACTTTAAGCGGTCCTTTAAGCGTACTTCCACTTGTGCTTAAACGGGTAACCACTTTCCTTTTTGGAAGACCGAAGAAGTCAGATGATACATTACCCAAGATCTCCAAGTCGTCACCCATGGTGACTTTACTGGTAAATTTATTATAACTTTGCCATTCATTTGGGCTGGCTAAGCGACCATAGCTTGTGAGATCTTGATTAATCTTGGCTCTAAAATCGTCAAGCCCCACAATATCTTCGGTTTTATGTTGATGCGCGCCTAATAGTGAGACAGCACTGCCAAAGGTGAAGTTATTATTGCTTGATTTATAGAGAACATAATTATTTGCGGCATCTTTTGCGCCTTCGATATCGCTTAAATCGGCAAAAGTGAAGGTTTTATCCGCTGCCATTTTGCCATTGAGAGCGCTTTCTAGATCTGCGATTTCGTTGATCGTATGCGTGTGGTGTAAAGGTGCCTTTTCGTCTACCTTTTCCTCAACAGCCAAAAGAGCTTGATCAATTTTGGTCAAGTTTTCCCGCAAGATTGGGAATTCAGAACTGATAAAACGCCCCTCTTTAGGCAATTCCATGTCGAGTTTTTTGGTTTTGGTCATCTCTGTTTTCCCATTATAATATGCCAGCGCCAAAATCACTCACCATGGACCGCGCTGCTGGTCCACCGGTAAGCGTGAGTTTCAAGCGCGCTTGTTTGGCTGTTTTGTCACTGCTCACAAATTTTCGTTCTGTCCAAAGTGGTTCAGCGAGTTGTTCTGTTTCGTCAAGTTTCAAAGGGGTGAAACCACCATCATCCAGCTGCATCTCGCAAGTGAAGGTTGCACCACCCGGTAAAAAGGTTTTGATATAGCTCGTTAACCTTGCCTTTTCCCCAAAGGTAAAAGCACGCGTGACATAGGTCGCTTCCTTATGGATCTTTCCCGCAATCAATTGAACAGGCGCAAATAACACCGGTGAGAGTTTCTCTGTTCCTTTAAGAATAGCGCGAAGCTTGATCTTTTCACTGATATATTCAGTAAGACTGAGCAATTGAAAGGGAAGGAGTTGATAAAGCGTGCCGTTGTTTCTTTCAATTTCAAAGATGACAGAACAATCGCTTGAAGGCAACTCAATGGCTGCGCGTATTTGTAAATCAGAGCAGTCCACAAGATCAAAAGTGCCTAAATCGACAATCTTTTCTGTTTGCCTATAGCGGGCAGCGAGCACCCGAAAGGCTAAAGCCTCATCTTGATGAGCTGTCCAACTTTGTGCGTTAACAGAAGAAAAGCGTGGACCGGTCACGTAAGGGTGACTTGAGACATATCTCTGGTGTTCTGCATCAAAATCCCCAAGCTTTGCTAGTGAGACAGAATGATCAGCATCATCGGTTTTAATGACAAAAGCCGTTAAGCGGTCATCCATCACAAGGAGTGGTACATCATAGCGTGCCTCTGCCCAACCTAGCTTTGCGCCCTTCATAGAATAAAAGCTTTGCGCTTGAATATCGGCGGTAGGATAGCCGTTTTCTGTAGTGACCAAATCAATCACCAAATCATGGTTCTCATTACCGATTTTG
>NZ_JBHIPG010000081.1:0-41269 GCF_042195905.1 Bartonella sp. AP331QHHD | reverse complement strand
GTTCTTGGGGGAGACGACTTGGGGGGGGGGCTTAGCTGATATGGAAAAGGAGGGGATGAGAAACTTCTGGGGAGGAGGGATGTTGGGGGGAAGCTTGTTGGGGAAAATGTTGGTGGTTGGCTGGTTAAGAGGGAGGACGAGTGGGGGAGAGGAGAGCTTGAAGCGTATGCAAGGCATATGCTGGAGGGGAGATATGAGGTGTGGAAAAGGGGGGCAGCCGTACAAGCGTTGAGGAGATGTCAATCTTTAAAAAAAGTTCTGTGTAGGGGGAAGGAGTAGAGTGTTGGAGGAGGGGGGAAAGTAGAGGGCTTTGAGCACAGGGAGTGCAAAGAGCTTGGATATGAATGTGAAAGCATGTTGGGAAATGAGGGAAGGTGTTTGAGAGGGAAGAAGAGGAAGGCGCTATGGGAGCGCGGTTCTGACCGTTTTTGTATTGAGCCTTAGGGGGCAATGATGGGCGAGAGGTTTTTTTATCGGGGAGAAAATATCACGCGTTATGCTTTCGTCTAGGGAGGGCGCCGCTTGGGGGCTTAACCGATATGGAAAAGGAGGGGATGAGAAACTTGTGGGGAGGGGGATGTTGAGGGGGGCGTTTCCAACAGCTTTTGTGATTTCAGCAGCACAATATTTAAGGATGCTGTCATTCTTAGTGGGGAATGCATCTTAAAAGATATGAATGTTTCAAAGAGAATATGTTGCAAAAAAAAACACCTTAAAGATGAAGGGGAGAAATACTATGCCAATCATTATCGATTGTATTCAAGGAACAGAGGAATGGCAGCAAGCGCGTAATGGTTTGATTACGGCTTCGTTGTTTGAGATGGTTATGGCACGAACAAAACAAGGGCAAAAAACGTCACGCTATCAGAGTGTGATGATGAAATTGGCGGGAGAAAGAATTACAGGAAAAACTGTTGATGAAGGGGCAACACTTTCTATGCGACGTGGGACTGAATTAGAACCAAGCGCGCGACAGCTTTATGGGGAACTGACACATACAGAACCTGAATGTATTGGCTTTGTTTTGGCAGATGACCGCAGACAAGGATTTTCCCCCGATGCTTTTGTGGGAAAAAATGGCTTATTAGAAATTAAAACAAAAAAACCTGAAATTTTGATCCCTCATTTCATGCAAAAGAGCTTTCCAGCAGAACATAAAGCACAATGTCAAGGGGGATTATGGATTTCTCAACGCGAATGGGTGGATTTAATGCTCTATTGGCCGGATATGCCTCCTTTGATTAAACGGGCTTATCGTGATGAAGCATATATTTGCAAGCTTGAAAATGAAATTAGCCGTTTTAATGAGGCTTTGGAGAAGATGGTACAGCAAATTAAATCGGTTGAGACAGGTTTTCATATAAGAACAGAAATTGCTTTGAAGGAGGGAGAAAGCGGGGAGTTTGGAGCGCATGCAAGACGTATGCTGGAGGGCAAAACAAGAATGAGGCGGGCAAGAAAGGGATCTTGTGTAGCGTTGAGGAGAGGCAAAGTTCTATAAAAAGGAAAGAGCAGAGGGGGAAAAGAGCAAAGCATATGTTGGAAGAGGGTGCTAAATAAGGGGGCGCAAAGAGTGCAGGGAGCACAAAGAGCTTGGTCATGAATGTGAAAGCATGGTGGGAAAATGTGGGAAGAAAGGGTGCTTGGAGCGCATGCAAGGCGGCGCGGTATGCTGGAGGGCAAAACGAGAATGGGAGTAAGGCCAAGTGTTTAGAGATATGGTGGCATGATTTTGGGTGCTTTTGTGGTGAGTGTTGGGGGGGGGAGCCGCAATGAAAGGGCTGAGTTGCTTTTTCATTGTGGTGACAATGGTGTACGTTATGCTTTCGTTCTTGGGGGGAGAGAGCTTTGCGGGGGCTTGGGGGATTTTCTTAGCCGATATGGAAAAGGGGGAGATACGCGGCTTTGGGAAGAGAAATGTTGGAGCGGGATGAGGAGGAAATGGTGGGGATGAAGGGGGCAGGTCGTTATCCTGTGACTTGGAGTGACACGAAAGCATGCTAGAGAACAAAAATGAGGTTTAGGGGGAAGGGAAGCAGCAGTGCAGACAGGTTCCAACCTATAAAAAGGCACGTTCAAGGAGGAAAAGAGCTGGTTTTTGTGTTGGAGGAGGGTGCAAGCAAAGAGCGCAAAGAGTGCAGGGAGCGCAAAGAGCTTGGTCATGAATGTGAAAGGCATGGTGGGAAAATGTGGGAAGAAAGGGTGCTTGGAGCGCATGCAAGGCGGCGCGGTATGCTGGAAGGGAAAACGAGAATGGGGGAGTAAGGCCAAGTTGTTTAGAGATATGGTGGTGTGATTTTGGGTGCTTTTGTGGTGAGTACTGTGGGGGAGTGGCAATGATGGGCCAATTGCTTTTTTCATTGCTGTGACAATGGTGTACGTTATGCTTTCGTTCTTGGGGGGGAGAGAGCTTTGCGGGGGCTTGGGGGATTTTTTTTAGCCGATATGGAAAAGGATGTTAGGGGCATGAGAAAAAGTCTGTGTGGAGTCAAGTGGGCTTGTTGGGGAAAAGATTGGGGGCAGGTTGTGGAAAAAAATAGAGGGGTGGAGGAAACGGGAGAATAAGAAAAGAACGGATAGAGACATTATAATCTCTATGTTTTTCTACACTACCTTGTTATAGAAAATCAAAAATTACCACACCTTGTGAATTCACTGTGGGACTGATCTTAAAGCTCTTCAGATTTTACAAAAATAACTATCAATAGAATATGAAGGGAACGGCAATAACAGCTAAGGCGGTCATTATTGCAAATAAAAACGCTGGAATCTTTAACCTAAATCACCAAAGTATGTTAATCGGAAGAGACATTTATAGATCACTCTGTTTCATTAAGTTCCTCTAATCAAAATACCGAAATATAATAATGGTACCGCCAATATATATTACGAAAAATAGTATTAGAGCAATGACAAAGACAGCTATTTTTTTTAAAGGTGATATTAACACTAAACCTATATTATCTCGGCTTTTATTACTTTCAGAAGCCTTGTCATTATCTTTAAAAGTTTCATGATAGAACTGATTGTAAGCAGCTCTCTTTTGAGGATCTTTAAGAACTTCATAGGCTTCACAAATTTTTCTGAATTTTTGTTCTGCTTCGGTACTAGAATTATGATCAGGGTGGTATTGCAGAGCTAATTTACGAAAAGCAGATTTTATCTGTTTATCGTTGCATGCGTAGCTTACACCAAGAATTCCATAATAATCGTCTTCATTTACTATCATTAAATACAGCCACTTTGTGTATTGCTCTTATTTTATAAGATCGTTTAATTGATCTCTTTTGAATGTATCGACATGTGTTATTTTTATGTTAGAAATATGGTGAACATTGTATTGAGTGGCATGGCTGTACTTGGGGCTATTGTCTCTAAATGAGAGGAGGTACAGTTCAAAACGCTTAAAAATGCAGGGTGTTTTTAATATTTTAGAAATATTTTTTACAAAAATAGATTAAAAGAGAGACGATAAATCAAATGTAAAAGGGACGGCAATAATAGCCAAGGTTGTCATTATTGTAAATAAACAGGCAGGAACCTTAAATCTAAAACGCCAAAGTAAACTTATGGGAACAGACATTATCGTTGTTATTACGAATGCTACGATAAACCATTGCAGGAATAAGTTCATTATATTAATTTCATTATTAAAACGATTTTGATTAAGACGATTTTGTTTTAGTTCTTCCTCTCAAAACACAATCGATAATAGAAAAGCCATGATAAACAGGAAATTTTCCACCTGGACAAGCGCTAACAGAAAATTGTTCAAGCTCTAACCATTTTCTTTCGCGTTCTTTTTCCAATAGCTTCTTTTTTATTTTCTGTCTTATATATTCTTTTGAAATACAATTGATCGGAGAAGTACTTCCAACAAAAAGACCATCTGTTGTACATCCACTCGTTGTATGATGCGTAAATAAAACAGCGCTTATTACGATAGCGAAGAAAATAAAGTGTTTAAACATAAGGTATTTATTGTCGTTTGTTTCTGATGAGCTTTTATAAGTCATTTCTGTTGAATAAATCAATATGTGTTATTTTGTGTTGGTAAAATACAACAAATTGTATGATAACGTTACTGTACTTTGGCACTCTGTATCTAAAGATGGCGATAGATAGTTCAAAGTGCTTGAAAATAAAAGATATCCTTTGAGAAGCACTTTTCATAAAGTTATGGAATGAATAGATCAAAGTTTATGGTAATTTTGTATATTCTATGATAACTTTGTATAAGATCTCAATTTCATGATCAAGTTTCTCAAGTTCTTTCTTGTTTTTAACTATACGCTCTTGATATGTCTCTATGTGTTTCATAAGGTTTGAGAGATGTGTATGCTTATGAGAGTGTTTTGCTTCATTCACATGTCGCATTGCATCTATTTCTAATTCTATAAGGGTGCACAGAGTATTAAATACATGATGTCGTTTTTTGATTATATTCTGCCATTTTTTTATTATATTGACATGTTTTTCATAGAGCGGTTGCGATAACTGCTGCTTGTTTTCCAAAAAAAATGTTTTTTCTATCCAGAGAATTTGGTAGAATTTTTCTTCCCACCAGCGACTTCCATTAACAAGGAAAATGCGGAAGAATCTCTCTCTTTCTGTAATTTCTTTTGAAGAGAACACTTCATTCGAATGAGTATATCCCTTTGAAGAATAAAAAAGATGCGTTGTTAAAAGAGCGATAATTAAGACGCTTCTCAATAAAGACTGTTTAATTAACATTGTTTTTTATACCCTCTTTGTGCCTGATTATAGTCATTGTGAGGGGGGCTTAATGGTTCTTTAGAAGTATTTTGAAAGGCATTTTATGATCCGTTTAAAGATTTTTTAAATACTGCTTCCATTTTTCAAAAGTGCTATATCTTACGGGCGGTTTTACATTTTCTTTGGGCATCATGGCAAGGTATACCTCTCTAGCCATAACGCACATTGTTGCTGTGTTTCTAAAACGAGTGAGTTCATTGCCTATTATGAGCAGCTCTGTCTGGAGAGTTTGTTCTTTTCGACTAATGCCATTAGGGGAATCCAAAAATTTTTCTGCGTACGCAAACATTGGATCATCAAAGTTTGTTTCAAACTTTGCTTTGAGGAAAATATTTTCTATATAATCCCAATTTTTCCTGTATTTCATCCCGTTAGCTTTAAAATCCTTCAGTCTTGTTGGTAAGTCGTTAAAGGTAAGTGTGGGCATCGTTTTATCACCTTGCCATAAATCAAAAAAACGTCCACAAAAAACAAGCAATATGTGATAATGTTTAAAAATATTGAATTCTGGAGGATTACTGGGCAATGTTATTAAATGCCTCCAAAATTGACTTTTGTCATGGGGTATGTCTACAGTCCATTCCATATACGCTTTTAAATATTCTACCTCTTTTTTTGCTTTTTCTAATTTCTGAGAATATGCTAAAGGAGTGTAATTTTCATGGACATATTTTTGGTAAAGCCTATCGTATTCAGCAAGGTCGCTTACTTGAGTACAACCCAATAATATGAATACAGAAAAAAACGTTATAAATATTATGACGTACGTTCTGAATAATAATTTCATCATTTTAACTTTTAATGATTATCATGAATATTTAATTGATTTCTGTTAAATAAATCAATATGTGTTATTTTTGTGTTGAAAATATACGTAAAAACGTATTTAATAAAAATGGTTATAGTGATCATAATGTGTCTAAATAAAGGTGTGGTACTGGCTAAAACCCCGCATATGTGGGGTTTTAGCTTATTGGAGGAGATATGACAGCAGAAAATATGCAGAATATATAAGGGGATCTGTAGACAAAATGGTTGTCCTAGGGTGGGGAGAGTAGGCAATATCCAAAATACTCCAAATGAAATATACTTGTTGTTGTACATTCACGCACTTGTTTTAATAAAGATATCTCGCTCTAAGCTCATTTCACAGCCATTTTATGCCGGCGTTCATAAATTTCATACTGCCGCTTGTGAATAATATCGTGAGGGGTATAACGGTCAAGCCCCGTAAATTATAAACCCCAGAGGTTATAAAACCCTGTAGATTATAAACATTGCGCACCCTATCTTACTTTATGAAAAAGTAAGTTGGTACTATTGGGGGCCCGTTGCCAAAATTGCGGCATGGGCTGTAGCTCTTGAGACGATTCATAATCTCGTTTACTGGGAGGCTTCTTACGAAGAGATATGCTTTTCTTGGAAAGTTTCTCGCCATACGGATCTTTCTGTTTGTGAACTGTAAGCGAAGAGGAGTGATTGATTTCAATAGAATAGAGGGGGAGAGAATTTTTTGCTCTTCGGATTCTTATGCAAGAGGAATAACGCTATCTGTATCAATCAAAGTATTCGTATAAAAAAGATGCGTGTTGAAAGAGGGATGGCTTAGAGCACGTGGAAAACCATAGTGTATAAAATTGGTAATGAGGGATCTTCTTTGAAAAGGCAGGCTCTCAATTTTCTGCCATATGGGATGTCTAGTATATGGGGATGCCTGTCATATGAGATGTTTGTCATATGGGATGTTTGGCATATGGGAGCGTGGGGTGGCTTCTTGAAAGCTTCACTGTGGAGGGGTATCACTGTTTGTTTTTTTTCTTTTGGTAAGGGGTGGGGAGAATGGGAAAGGCGTTGAGAGGAGGTTCTGGAAATGGCTCTGTTAGATTTGTTGTAAATGACGAATAGGATCGATGAAGCTTATTCTAATTTTTACAGGGAATACTTGTGTTGCTTGAGGTGGATAGAGAGGCTAGAAAGATAAGATTATTCATTTTGGGGCGGATAAAGGTATCAATGGGATATGTTCAAACAATGAGTTTATAATAATTCATTATTGAGATTCAATTTGAATTTCAATGAGAGCCCGAAATAGTGTGAGATGTTCTTATTTCAACCCTTCTTATTCAGACGCTCTTATATTGAATCAAGTAAAATCGTTTGTTTGCATATTACAAACAGGGTGAGCTTGTGGGGAAAAATATTCAAGAAATAAAATATTGAAAAAATAAAAATGCCTATACCGTCTCAAGTGCTAAGAGCTGTTGCAATAGTGAGGCTTGGCAAAGAGAAGGATAGGGGGCAAATCTTACAGAAAGGAAAGAGGGGGAGGCAAGGAAAGGGGAGGGAGGCAAGGGGTGGGGGGATATTCTTTGGGGGGCGGTCAATTTCAAAAGCCGTTCGTAAGGCATTTTAGAGATTAAGCGTGGCATTGAGGCTCTTGATTTTGAAGCCATTGATTTTGAAGCTACTGATTTTGAGGCTACTGATTTTGAGGCTACTGATTTTGAGGCTACTGATTTTGAGGCTATTGAAACGCATGGTTTAAAGGATGGAGGATTTGATGAAGCCGATGAAGGTTGGGGGAAAAGATTTAGGCTTATAGGGAAGACTTATAAGGGCAAAAAGAGAGAGGCAAAAGAAGAATAAAATGGTGCTGCGAGAGAGGATTGAACTCTCGACCTCTCCCTTACCAAGGGAGTGCTCTACCACTGAGCTACCGCAGCCCTTTTCAATCTTTGCGCTGTCTTGTGCCATATTGTCAGAAAATAGGCAAGAGAACATTTGTATATTCTTGCAAGAAAACGTATCTTATGTCATGACATATGTTTCTTATATGCTTAAATATCTAAATGAGTTGCTTGGATAGAAGCTCAACACTGTTTAAAAGGTTGCGCAATGACACAAATGCATCAAAAACAAAAACAAAATGAAATTAATCATCAAGATGAAAAAGCAAAACGACGTCAAGAAAGATTGGCACAACAATTGCGTCAAAACCTGAAACGTCGAAAAGAGCAAAGCCGAAAAAGAGCACAACCAGAGCTCTAAAATGCAAAAAGCTCTAAAATGCAAAAAAATGTTTTTTAGTAAATTTTTGCAACCAAACTTCTCAATAATTTGTTCTCATAGTTAGAATGCGTTCTAAAACGATTAATAAAGCATAACTTCCCGAAGGGGGACAATCCTTTGGAAGGGCAGGCACAAAGGAAAAGAGGGAAAACACGATGGATTCTATTCAAATTGTTGGGGGAGAAAAACTTAAAGGAACAATTCCTATTTCTGGGGCAAAAAATGCTGCATTGCCTCTTATGATTGCGGCGCTTTTGACAGAAGAAACGCTCACTTTAGAAAATATTCCGCATCTGGCCGATGTTGAATTGCTTATTCGTATTCTCAATAATCATGGTGTTGGATATGCCGTTGATGGACAAGAGTTTAACGATGAATGTGTGAATTCAAGAACAATTCATTTTACGGCGCAAAAAATAGCCACAACACGGGCACCATACGAACTGGTGAAAAAAATGCGTGCAAGCTTTTGGGTTATCGGACCACTGCTTGCACGATGCGCAGAGGCTTATGTTTCGCTTCCTGGAGGATGCGCTATTGGAACAAGACCTGTCGATTTTATCCTTGAGGGACTTAAAACTTTAGGCGCACAGATTACTATCGAAAATGGATATGTTCATGCAAAAGCGCTAAAGGGGTTAAAAGGTACTCACTATCGGTTCCCTAAAGTCACTGTTGGTGGAACCCATGTGCTGCTGATGGCGGCGACAATGGCAAAGGGAACAACCACTCTTGAGAATGCGGCTTGTGAGCCAGAAGTGACAAACCTTATTCGAACCCTGAATGCTATGGGGGCTCAAATAACCGGTGAAGGAACAACAACGCTTACAATTGAAGGGGTTAAAAAACTCAACGGTGCTAGAGTACGCGTTATTGCTGATCGAATCGAAGCGGGAACATATGCAATGGCTGTTGCTATGACGGGAGGAGATGTCTTTCTTAAAAATGCAAATCCTAATCATCTCACAAAGGTGCTTAAGGTGCTCCAAAAAACAGGACTCGAGATTCAAATAGAACCTCAAGGAATTCATATTAAGCGAAATCCAAAGAACACCAAAATTATGCCCGTTGATATTAAAACAGGACCTTATCCTGCTTTTCCAACTGATCTCCAAGCGCAATTCATGGCGCTNGAACACCAAAATTATGCCCGTTGATATTAAAACAGGACCTTATCCTGCTTTTCCAACTGATCTCCAAGCGCAATTCATGGCGCTCATGACACGGGCTGAAGGAATCGCGCATATTACAGAGACGGTTTTCGAAAATCGTTTTATGCATGTTCAAGAACTCAATCGCTTAGGAGCACAGATAAAGCTTGATGGACAGACGGCAACTGTCTATGGAACAGAGAATTTGCAAGGGGCTCCTGTCATGGCGACGGATTTGCGTGCTTCTGTTTCTCTTGTGATTGCAGCATTGGCAGCAAAGGGAGAAACAATCGTCAATCGTGTTTATCATCTTGATCGTGGATTTGAGAGATTAGAAGAAAAATTGGCTCGTTGTGGCGCAAAAATCCAACGTATCACAGTGTAAAGCTTTCAAAGATATGCTCCAAAGAATGGCTTTGAGAGGTTGCTTGGGGGGTGGCTGTTGTGTGGGCGGCATGCTTTCATGACACGGGGTTGAGGGAAGCGCGCATATTACAGAGACGGTTTTCGAAGATCGTTTTATGCATGTTCAAGAACTCAATCGCTTGAGGGCGCAAATAAAGCTTGATGGGCGAGAGAGCAACGCATCTCATGGAACAGAGAATTTGCAAGGGGGGCCTCATCATGGCGACGGATTTGCGTGCTTGTTGTTTCTCTTGTGATTGCAGCCCTCTTACTCTTGTTACATTGGTAGCAAAGGGAGAAACAATCGTCAATCGTGTTTATCATCTTGATCGTGGATTTGAGAGATTAGAAGAAAAATTGGCTCGTTGTGGCGCAAAAATCCAACGTATCACAGTGTAAAGCTTTCAAAGATATGCTGAATGCTTTGCGCTGTGGTTGAGGGGGGCGATTGCTTGGGGGCGTTTTAACACAATGTTTGCTTGTTGGGAGGGGCTGGGCTTGGGGTGCTGGGCTTGGCTGGTGCATTTTTAATGGTTTACTCTCTTGCTTGTGGAATTTTGGAGCCGTACATTCTTGATGATTTTCTCAATAGTTCTTTCAAATCTCCATCTTTCAAGGGTATGGCTTTTGTGGCTGCTGTTTTCTTTTCGGAATGGTTTTTCTTTCGTGTAAAGTTTTGCTTCTCTCACTCTTGAGGAGGCTCGTGATTATTGTCTAAGTTTCGTTCATGGCGCTCATGACGCGGGGTGCATGACACGGGCTGAAGGAATCGCGCATATTACAGAGACGGTTTTCGAAAATCGTTTTATGCATGTTCAAGAACTCAATCGCTTGAGGGCGCAAATAAAGCTTGATGGGCGAGAGGGCAACCGTCTCGTGGAACAGAGCATTTGCAAGCGGCTCCTGTCATGGCGACGGATTTGCGCGCTTGTTGTTTCTCTTGTGATTGCAGCCCTCTTACTCTTGTTACATTGGTAGCAAAGGGAGAAACAATCGTCAATCGTGTTTATCATCTTGATCGTGGATTTGAGAGATTAGAAGAAAAATCGGCTCGTTGTGGCGCAAAAATCCAACGTATCACAGTGTAAATCTGTAAGATGTCTCTCAAAAATGGCTTTGGGAGGGGGTGATATGTTGTTAGGTGTGCTTTTGGGAGGCTTGATCTCAAAAATAAAGGGTTATTAGTCCTCTCAATAAACGTGGGTTTTATTTCATGGTTTTGGAGTTTTTACGAGCGGGCATAAAAGTTTGAGAGGCGGGGGTGGAGCTCATAAAATAAAGACTGTTTTTAAATTTTATTGCTAATTTCCTGAAATTGCTTTATACCTTAAAGGGTAACTTTGGTCGTCTACGCAGCGATCAGTAGGGTCTGAAAGCCCTAAAGTTCAGTACATAAGATTAGCCTACTTTTGTAGGTATCCCGGGATTCCGGGAGTTTTTGCCATGTCCAGGTGCGATGAGCACTAAAAGCAAAAAAAGCTGACTGAACTCAGTACTTTCAGACTCCCGGAATACTCATGCGAGGGCGCTCGCAACCGGCAGGGGAGCTTGAAGTGAAAGCTAAAAATCCACACTTTAACGATATTTCGATAGGCAGAAAAATTCGCTTTAAAAGAACAATGCTGGGAATGTCGCAAAAGAAATTAGGCAGTCAGTTAGGGGTGACTTTTCAACAAATCCAAAAATATGAAAAAGGCTCTAATCGTATAGGGGGCGGGGCGTTTACAGGAAATTGCTGATATTCTCAATGTTCCTATTGCCTTTTTTACGCTGATCTCTCAACAAAAGAAAATGCTTTGTATTACTGTGATGAAAGGATTTCAAGTAAAGAAGAGCATATCCTTTTGAAAAGTTTTAGAGAGCTCAAACCTAAAAAGCAAAAAGCAATTTTAAGATTAAATTTTCGTTAGAATCAAAAAAAAGATTAAAGAGGCTCTTGCTAAATAATAAATTATTATATAAAGCTTTTTCTAGAGAAGGGGGTTAGCATTTCTCCTCCCCCCCCCCCGCAGAAATGTCCAAATAAAACCTCCTTCTCATCGTTTTAAAAATCACGAAAAATTTTATCCTTTATCCTTTATTTTTTTTAAAAGAGTGACTTATTTGTGCTAGAAAAGTTGCTGTATTAGGTAAATTGGAGGGCGGGGTGTTTTTAGTAGGGATTTGGGAAGGGCTGGAAAAGTCGTCTTGCCAAATAGAGTTCTCAAAAGAAAATCTTGGAAAGAAACTATCAAAGAGGTGGCTTAAAAGAAGCTACCAAAAATCCGGAACTTCAGGCTTTAAATGAGGACCAATCCGTACCGCTGAGACCTTTTCTGCTAAACCGGTGCGATCTGAAATCTCAACCGCTAAACCACAAAGGGTGGCAGGACCACATGCCGGTTCAAAACGATCTTGCTTCGTCTTATAAAGAAAACGGTGTAAGGGTTCTTCTTTATCCATTCCAAGAGATGAATTATAATCTCCACACATGCCTGCATCTGTTAAATAGGCGCTCCCACCTTCTAAGATCTGCGCGTCAGCCGTGGGAATATGCGTATGGGTGCCAACGATAACACTCACACGACCATCAAGAAAATGGCCAAAACATTGCTTCTCGCTTGTCGTTTCTGCGTGAAAGTCAAAAATAATCGTATCGGCTTGCTCCATCAACGAACAGGCAAGCAGAATATTTTCCGCTGTTTCAAATGGATCTTCTACTTTACACGGCATAAAAACGTTGCCCAACAGATTGGCGACAAGAACACGGGCGCCATTTTTTGCCGTAAAAACACCAGAACCTTTTCCAGGAGTTTCTTTCGAAAAATTGGCAGGGCGTAAAAAACGATCACTCTCATGGGCATACTGCAATGCTTCTTTGTGAGAAAAAGCATGATTACCTGTGGTGACAACATCAACACCGGTTATCAAAAGATCTTGATACGTTTCTTGTGTGAGACCAAAACCACCAGAGGCATTTTCACCATTTACCACAACAAAATCAAGCTGCCATTTCTCAATCAGTTGAGGAAGGTGTTCAAAAACAGCTTTACAGCCTGTGCTACCAACAATGTCACCTAAAAATAAAAAACGCATAGGCGCTTTAATCACATTTTAACATTTTAAGAAACCTTTTTCTGTAAAAATTCCTTGTACCTGTAGATCATATTCTGTCGGAGGAATAGAGGAAACCTCCTGACATGAAAATCCTATGCCCCATAATATCATTTGATGCCCTTGTTTTTCAAGAGCTGCAACAGCACGGTCATAGTATCCTCCTCCATAGC
Organism: Bartonella sp. AP331QHHD; assembly: GCF_042195905.1. Classification (NCBI taxonomy): domain Bacteria; kingdom Pseudomonadati; phylum Pseudomonadota; class Alphaproteobacteria; order Hyphomicrobiales; family Bartonellaceae; genus Bartonella; species Bartonella sp. AP331QHHD. The sequence continues at coordinate 28,602 of NZ_JBHIPG010000081.1, read as the reverse complement.
CAAGACGGTGACATTGACGATCAAATGCAGAAAGCGGAACAATAATATTATTGGGGGCAACAACGTCATTGTCTGCACCCGGACCAAAGGTGCCAAAACGCATGGGCTCTAAAATTGTGCTGGGCAAAAATGCACGGAAAATCATGGTGGTGGAATCAAGAACTGCTGGTAAGGCTAAATGCCCACCGCGTAACGCTACAGCATCCAGTAAAGGACGCGGGTCAATTTCCGATTTAATGGGCCAATAGCCTGCTAAAATGAGGCGTGAAAAATCGGTTCCCTTCTTTTCAAGGTATTCAATAAAGTGGCAACAAGCACGCTGCGAAAAGAGTGCACGCTCTTCTGTTAAAAGAGCATCACGACGCGATAAACCGCTTTTGCGTTGCTGTGTGCGAAGGGATGAAGCAGATTCATAGAGGGGATTATTTGTCATTGTCTCGTCAATTGTTTTATAAGATGCTGGTATTTTATCCATTGTTGGCGTTTTGTAAATCTCTGTTAGGACAAGAGCTGTGCTCATGAAAAAAAAAGCATGAAAAAAAGTGTGTGCTCTTTAGGGGGTATTTTGGTGCGACAAGCCGCTTTTGCGTTGCTGTGTGCGAAGGGGTGAAGCAGATTCACAGAGGGGATTATTTGTCATTGTCTCGTCAATTGTTTTATAAGATGCTGGTATTTTATCCATTGTTGGCGTTTTGTAAATCTCTGTTAGGACAAGAGCTGTGCTCATGAAAAAAAAAGCATGAAAAAAAGTGTGTGCTCTTTAGGGGGTATTTTGGTGCGACAAGCCGCTTTTGCGTTGCTGTGTGCGAAGGGGTGAAGCAGATTCACAGAGGGGATTATTTGTCATTGTCTCGTCAATTGTTTTATAAGATGCTGGTATTTTATCCATTGTTGGCGTTTTGTAAATCTCTGTTAGGACAAGAGCTGTGCTCATGAAAAAAAAAGCATGAAAAAAAGTGTGTGCTCTTTAGGGGGTATTTTGGTGCGACAAGCCGCTTTTGCGTTGCTGTGTGCGAAGGGGTGAAGCAGATTCACAGAGGGGATTATTTGTCATTGTCTCGTCAATTGTTTTATAAGATGCTGGTATTTTATCCATTGTTGGCGTTTTGTAAATCTCTGTTAGGACAAGAGCTGTGCTCATGAAAAAAAAAGCATGAAAAAAAGTGTGTGCTCTTTAGGGGGTATTTTGGTGCGACAAGCCGCTTTTGCGTTGCTGTGTGCGAAGGGGTGAAGCAGATTCACAGAGGGGATTATTTGTCATTGTCTCGTCAATTGTTTTATAAGATGCTGGTATTTTATCCATTGTTGGCGTTTTGTAAATCTCTGTTAGGACAAGAGCTGTGCTCATGAAAAAAAAAGCATGAAAAAAAGTGTGTGCTCTTTAGGGGGTATCTTGGTGCAACAAGCCGCTTTTGCGTTGCTTGCGTGCGAAGGGGTGAAGCAGATTCACAGAGGGGATTATTTTGTCAGTGCTGTCTGTTTTATAAAATAAAGCTTATCGTAATTTTTATTTCTTGAAAAGAGAGTATCGTCATTGGTCTTATGTAAAAGGACGCTCTCAATTTTAGCTGGAAAAATTTGATGTAAAAAAGTTATATAAATAAAGGGTGATCCACAACAGCCGATGGAAAAAGCTGATCCCGGGAACCTATACAAATAGGTGGGCGCCATATGAAAAAGCCCACGGGCTTGATCAGGGACAGCTCCCTTGGAGATCATTAAGGTCTCAGGAATACGTTATTTCCTGTCGAGAAGCGCAGAACACCCTCCTTAATATAAAACAATTTCAGAGTTTCTGCTAGGGATAAAATAACCTCGCTCTCTTCTTTTTCATAAAGTATTTCAGGAGAGTTTTTATAACCTTGCTGGTGGTTGCTCGAAATGGCTGTATGATGGATGGCTTATTCAAAGTAAAAAAGCAAAAAATATGAGTGGGGGTGGGTGATTGAGTGACGTAGAACGGTTTATTGGCAATGGCTTGATTAGCTCTTTTGCGACAATGCTTGATTTTTATGTTTCGGGGGTAATGCTTGGAGGAGTTTTGAAAGGAATATTTCTTATTTCAAGTATGTTGGTTGAATTGGTGTTGCACCTTTGAAGTTTTTGCTTTGTGAAGCCATATTTCAGGGCTGTTTTATCAACTTTGAGGGGTGGAGGAGAGCCGATACGGTATGTGCTGCTATATGGTTGAAGCTCATAAATAAAAAACAGACGGTGATAGTTTATTAGAGGCGCTAAGCGATGTTTTAAGCTTTTTTCAAAAAGTATTTTTTGAGGATCGTGTTTACAATTTTTTTTTATCCATGATGGAAGGTGTGAAAAGAAGAAACGGCTGAAGAGGACTTAGGCGTGAAGCCCGTATGCTTGCTATGAGAAGAAATTCTGTAAGGGGCATATTGGCAGTGTTTGGAAGATGCCTTCAATACAAAAAAGGTCCAAATTCAAAAAAAGGCACTGTGAATTGTGTGGGGGGGTGATGGTGTGGTTATAAGCAGGGGCAGTTTATTGAGTGGAATGTGAAGCCGGCTTGCGTCTTATCTAGGTTTGAAAGGATGCCGTAAAGCGCGTCTCGTTCTTGAATGGTTTTAAAGAGCTTGGGGTGATTGTTCGTCTAACAGAGCTTGCACGCGCTTTTGAATCCTGCGCATTTGTGGAGTGTAATCCAATGCTGTTTCATCAATCTTAAGAGCCAAGTTTTGAACGCTCTGTTGCTTCCATGGTAATGGCTAAGTTTCAAAAAAAGACACTGTCAATTGGGGGGGGGGGTGGTTATAAGCAGGGGCAGTTTATTGAGTGGAATGTGAAGCCGGCTTGCGTCTTATCTAGGTTTGAAAGGATGCCGTAAAGTGTCTTGTTCTTGAATGGTTTTAAAGAGCTTGGGGTGATTGTTCGTCTAACAGAGCTTGCACGCGCTTTTGAATCCTGCGCATTTGTGGATAGTAATCCAATGCTGTTTCATAAGCTTTAAGAGCAAGTTTTGGACGCTCCGTTGCTTCCATGACAACGCCAAGTTCAAAAAAAGCACTATAATTGCGCGGCTCAAGTTCAAGAGCATGGTTGAGATCAAGCAGGGCAAGTTTGAAATCGTCCAGTTGAATGTGAATCCAAGCGCGTCTTATCCAAGCTTCAGAATGAGTAGGTAAAAGTGCAAGAGCATTGTCAATATAATCAAGCGCAAGTCCATAATCGTCGCTGTTGAGTGCATTTTCGGCCCATGACATTAAAAGATCAATCGTCTCACTCCCCGATTGGGACCATAAATGTTGAAGTTGTTGACTGATCTTTTTCGCTTTAGCAACATCAGCACAATATTTCAACTCTTTGAGTAAACGTGAAATTTCTGCTTCTTTGCGCTGCTTAACTCTGTCAACATGGGAAAGCTGCTCTTTGTCAAGATCTTCAAGAATAACCGCCGAGGAATCAGAATCGGAGGGCGTTGAGGAAGGGGGAGGAGAATTGGGAATAAGATCATCTAACGGTAAAAGCGATTGTGGAGAAGGTCGATCTTCAGGAAGAGAAGGAGGATTTTGCCCATAGCTCGAGGGAACAAAACAAAAAACGCCAACAAAAAAAAGAAAAAACGCGCGCTGAAAAATACAGAAAAAACGCAGCTGAAAAAATCGAAAGGCTTTTAAAAAAATAGAAGAATCCATAAAAACAAGCCCCCAAAAGATAAATCACCAAATATTATCAAATACTAGACTTGTAATCAACGGACTTATAACCAAAAAAACGCAAGAAAATTTTTTTAAGCCTACAATTAAAGTAGGCATAAAAACATTGATCCTAAAGAAATTAGTCCTAAAAGAATTAGCCCTGACGTGCTCTAAAACGTGGGTTCGTTTTATTAAGAATATAAACACGACCCTTACGACGCACCAAACGATTGTTACGGTGGCGCTCTTTTAGTGCTTTAAGCGAATTTTTAATTTTCATCATATTCACCGTTTAAATAGTTTACGTAACACAATACTATAATACAATATTAAAACACGAAAATACAATATTACAACCCCAATAGACTGCTTACTCTATGAGCCTTGCATTGCGATATCGTACTTGCATGATAACATCACACGATACACTTTTTCACTGTGATCACAAAAAGAAAAGCGCACTCTTAAGGTACGCATTAACCACTTCATTAGCACAACGATAAGTGAAAATTGCAAAAAAGTAGGAGAGATTTAACAAGAAGTCTTATTCTTGTCAAGGGTATATCCCTTACAAATTCCTTAGGGTGTGTTAAGGGTTGGCCTTGAAGGTAAAAATTTTCTCGTAAAAAAAGGACACAAAAAAGCACAAAGAGTGGAAAAAAGTAAAAGCCTTGTCAGCTTTAAACAAATAAGCTCTGTTAGGGAGTGTTGCAAGAACAGGAGCGCTGTTGAGCCGTTGGATTGTTGAAGTGGTGTGGTTTTTGTCGTTAAGGGCAAAGGGGGACTTCTTAAAACGCAAGAGGCTTGTTTGTTGCGGGCTCGTGAAGCCCTGTCAGGTGCGTGCGTCGGCTGAAATGCTTGAAGTGGGGGGAAGAGGGGACGCCGTTGGATTGTTGAAGTGGTGTGGGTTTTTGTCGTTAAGGGCAAGGTGTGGCTTCTTAAAACGTAAGGGGCTTGTTTGTGGGGGCTCGTGAAGCCCTATCAGGTGCATGCGCCGGCTGAAATGCTTGAAGTGGGGAGAAGAGGGGACGCCGTTGGATTGTTGAAGTGGTGTGGGTTTTTGTCGTTAAGGGCAAGGTGTGGCTTCTTAAAACGTAAGGGGCTTGTTTGTGGGGGCTCGTGAAGCCCTATCAGGTGCATGCGCCGGCTGAAATGCTTGAAGTGGGGAGAAGAGGGGACGCCGTTGGATTGTTGAAGTGGTGTGGGTTTTTGTCGTTAAGGGCAAGGTGTGGCTTCTTAAAACGTAAGGGGCTTGTTTGTGGGGGCTCGTGAAGCCCTGTCAGGTGCGTGCGTCGGCTGAAATGCTTGAAGTGGGGGGAAGAGGGGACGCCGTTGGATTGTTGAAGTGGTGTGGGTTTTTGTCGTTAAGGGCAAAGGGGGACTTCTTAAAACGCAAGAGGCTTGTTTGTGGGGGCTCGTGAAGCCCTGTCAGGTGCGTGCGCCGGCTGAAATGCTTGAAGTGGGGGAAGAGGGGGAGCCGTTGGAATTGTTTCTTGTATTGGCTATACGCACATAATATCATGCCTATAGTTTCAAACGTCCCCTTATGAAAAATCTCATACCCTCAATATGGGTCATCAATAACTGGTAATCACATTAAATACGTCTAGAAATATGAAAATAAGGATTATGGTATTTTAATACCACGTTTTTCACGACTTTTTTTATTTATTAATTTCTTTATTACATTTTTGAATTGCTAAGTTTAGTCCTGTAAGCGCTTTACGGTACAGTTTTCGATATTTAATGGTAGAATAAACAAGCCAAACGGATAATGTTATTATTGCACAACCGACAATGATCCCTAGAATGCGCCCTAATATTATAGCTTCAATCATTTTTCTCTCCTTATTATATTTTGATTAGCAACCGCTTCGTCTAGTTGTTTCATTACTTTTTTCAGTTTCTTCTTTACTATGATCCGTAGCACCAAAGAGATTGGTATCGAACCGTACAGAATTAATGCGCATATCAGCCCGATTGCAGTTGCTACATTCATCTGAGGTTTATCCGCACTGCCTAATATTGAGAGGAAAATGTATAAACAGATGCTTATAAAAATTATGAATATAAACTCTCTCAGTGAAACAACACCAGCCTTTAATGTTTCCTTAACTTCTTTTTGGATATCGAGGACTAAGTCCCATTGAGAAGATGTATCATTTTGTTCTTTTGGTGATGCATTTGATAGGTTTGGTTTTGTCATGTTGATATTCGTTTGTTTCTTGAGGGTTTTGTCTTTTGATAAAGCGAATAACTCAGTTTCTCAGACTATGTTTATGAAATGAAAAAAGATTTCTGTAGTTGTTAAAATGATAATACGAATGACTTGCTACGTCTGTAGCGCATCTTCCCTTTATTATTATGAGGCATGTACAATTTTTCGTGCCGCTGTATAAAAGATTCGTTTTGTGAGTACAATTATGTTTTATCACTAAACTATAGGAGAAGAGGCATTTAATATGAAGTGTTCATATTGGCTAGAATTTACTTAAGAGAAGCTTGATTGTTGACAGATCGGCACAGGAATCTTCGTCCTTGAGCGCGGTTAGGCGCGCAAATTTGAATAATGTAACTTTATAGGGGAAAGAACGAAGGCGATAGACATAACGGAGGTCACAAATATTACAAATGTTAAAGTGAGTGATATTTTAAGCGGTTGGTGTTTTAGCGTGTAAGCTAAATTTACGGTTTTCTTTCAGTGTGGAGTGTATGTACATCTGCTCTTTTAAGCCTTATCGCGAAATGAAATAAGGAGAGACGCTTCAAGCCCTAGAAAATACGACACAGGTAATATCGCCTTATGAGGGGAGAGAGGATATTGCTATGATGGATAAGCTTAGTACTGTAATTATATCTTTGACATGAAACTCAAGGGGTGGTGCGGAGCGGCGCTTGGCACTTTTGTGAAAGAATGAACACAAGAAGGGAGACTAGAGGCAATGAGAACGCATTGTTAGAATGCTCTCTATAGGCCGCAAGAGGTAAGTTTATCCTCTAAAGGTTGGAATTAAAAGGCTTAAAGATTGGCATTAAAAGAAAAATGAAGGGGCTGCGTATGTTATAGGGGAATATTTATGCTGTGGAAGGTATCCGTTGAGGGGAAGTTGGGGGCTGGTGGATTGTTTTTAGCCGTGGGGGGATATTTTTGAGAAAAGGAAGGGGAGAAGAGCTAGGGGGTGGAGTTGAAGGGTTGGGAGCGCTTGTTGTACTGCTTGGATATCGGTGTGTGGGGGAGAGGTTGTTTTTGAGGGCGGATGAGATGTTCGTGTAGGATGAAGCGGTTTGGAGGGGGAAGAGGTGATGTTTTTAAGAGAGAAGGAGCTTGTAGGAGGGCTTCACGCCCTTTCAGGGGAGAATTAAAAGGTTAGGGGCGCTTTTGAAGCCGATGGATATCGGTGTGGGGGGAGAGGTTGTTTTTTCAGTTCATTTGGGGGAAAAGTGTGAAAAAGTATTTGTATATATGTGGGCTTAAGATTTGTTGGCTGGTCCCAGTAATTGGATGATATGCCCCATTTTGCGGTTGGGGTGAACAGTGCTTTTGCCATATAAATGGATCGAGGTGCGCTCTTGCTTCAGAAAATATTTTAACGTGCTAAAATTGTTACCAAGAAGATTGGTCATTTGGCAATCGCTATGGCGATAGGGACTGCCTAAGGGAAGTCCGCAAATAGCACGGATATGCTGTTCAAATTGTGAAGTTATGCATGCCTTTTGTGTCCAATGACCAGAATTATGGACACGCGGTGCTAATTCATTCACTAAAAGATGACCATTCGTTAAGACAAAAAGTTCAATACAAAGAACACCAACATAATCGAGGGCATCCATGACTGTTACACTGATTTCTTGAGCTGCTTTTTGCACGTCAAGTGGAATATGTGATGGAACAAAGGACTTATGAAGAATACCATTTTTGTGTTGATTTTCAGGGCAGTCATAAAAAATATGTTCTCCTTGTTTTGTACGTGCCGAAAGAACCGAAATTTCCGATAAAAAAGGGACTATTTCTTCTAAAATACAAGGCTGTTCCTGAAAAGTCCTTAAGGCTTCGTCAAGGGTTTGTTCATCTGGGTGATCAAGCTTGATCTGGTTTTTTCCGTCATAACCAAAACGACGCGTCTTTAAAAGACCACGTCCGCCTAAGGTATCAAGAGCGGAAAGAAGAGAAGAAGAATTGTCAACAGCGTGCCATAACGCGGTGCCAATCCCTTGATCACGCAAAAATTGCTTCTCAAAAAGTCGATCTTGCGTGATCTCTAATGCTTTGGAAGAAGGATAAACAGGCTTACTCTTTTCTACATATTGAACCGTTTGAAGCGAAAGATTTTCAAATTCATAGCTGACAACATCACACTGAGAAATAAAATGATCTAAAGCTGATATATCGTCATAGGAGGAAACAATATGGTTGTTTGCTGTTTGAGCGGCTGGGCAATCGGCTTCAGGGCAAAAAATAACGGTTCGAAATCCTAATTCTGCGGCCGCTATGGCGAGCATCCGCGCTAATTGTCCCCCCCCGATTAAACCAATGACGCTGCCTGGAGGTAACATGGTGAAGGGAGTGGTGTTGGACGAGGTGGTGTTGGCTAAGGTGGTGTTGGAGGGAGTGGTGTTGGACGAGGTGGTGTTGGCTGAGGAGGTGTTGGACGAGGTGGTGTTGGCTGAGGAGGTGTTGGAAAACGGTGCCATTTTAAACCTCCGTTACAGGCGTTTGGGCGACATTGGCTGTTTGTTGTTGACGCCAATCTTCTAATCGTTGGGCGAGATCATGGTCATAAACGGCCATAACGGCTGCGGCTAAAAGTGCTGCATTAATTGCACCTGCTTTGCCAATTGCTAATGTGCCGACGGGTATCCCTGCTGGCATTTGTACGATTGAAAGCAAAGAATCTTGACCAGAAAGAGAGTGAGAATGCACTGGAACGCCAAAAACAGGAAGAGGAGTAAGGGCTGCTAACATACCTGGAAGATGCGCTGCCCCCCCCGCACCGGCAATTAAAACTTTAAACCCTGCTTCTTTTGCTTCTTTGGCAAATTGATAAAGGCGTTCAGGAGTTCGGTGTGCTGAGACAATATGCGAACTATGAGAAATACCAAGATTCGTCAAAATATCTGCACTATGGCACATCGTTTGCCAATCCGATTGGCTCCCCATTAAAATCGCCACATCACATGATTTTTTCATCATTCTCTATCCTTTTCAAAGGTTCAATGCGATTCTTTATCATTATTTTTTTAAAGTTTTATATTCTTTTTGCAAAGCCAATTGATGACAGAGAAACAGTTATTTTTCAAATAAGGCGGAAAGCTAAAAATTTAAAGGGGATCTCGAGAGATGAAAAACTAAAGTATTGAAGGCATGAAGCACTTCTTGTGAGGGGGGAGGGCAATGTCACGGGGTGGCGTGGGACCCATGAGGCTGTTGAGCTTGCGGTATTGTCTTTTATTTAAGATAAGAGGGAAAAATGTATTGGGGAAAAGCCATTGATTATAAGTTTTTTTTAAAAAAATGTCTTATTTTTTATTTGCTAAAATAAACAAGATCACCATATGATATAAAATCTGTTGCAATTTGAAACATTGCTTATGAGAAAAAGAGATTTTTATGTCAAAAATGTGTTGCAAAATGAGGATATTCTTTTGAGAAAAAAAGAGATGTATATCTCTCGATTTCAAAGCCTATTTATTTTGTTGTTCAAGTGATTCTTTTGTGAGTGGGGGATATAATCTTTATAGGGGATATAATCTTTATAATTGTCGATATATCTTTAACAATGGCAGATATAAGGGGAAGCGAATAATCAACGCTTTTGTGCTTTTAACGCTTTTGTTGAGATGTGCTTCTGAGCGATTATATCGTTTTTTCACTTAAATATAATGGCAATATCAATCGCGAGTGACGAATTGTGAATAATAAATCCATGGTCTCTTTTTTGCCCAATTTTGTAATATGGTGAACGCTGAAATAAATAAGAGTTAAACAACGGATGTAAAGGAGATTTAAAAGCTATGTTTCTTCCATTTTTAATCGCTTTAGGTACTGCAGTAACGACTATGTGTGGTAAAAAAAATATAAGTTATGCTTTGTGGGCAATTTTATTCGTTGTCATTCTTCTCACTTTCAATCATCACGCAACTTCTACTTTAAATTTATCTTTTTGAGAGAATAGCCATGGAACATGTTGAACAAAAAAATCCTCACTTCGTCATCTTTATGAATACGCTAGGACTCTTTGGGTTATCTATTGTCTTGGTGGTGGCTTTTTATTATCAATTGGTAAAGTTTGAGTTACCTTGTCCCCTTTGTTTGCTGCAGCGCGTTGGATTGATGCTGGCAGGTTGTGGGTTCTTACTCAATATTCACCATAAGGTGAAAAATACCCATTATGGTATGGTTATTCTTGGTTGTATGGTAACCAGTGCTGTGGCAGCACGGCAAGTGTTTTTGCATATCACACCCGATGATTTAGGATATGGTTCAACGTTCTTTGGATTGCATTTTTATACTTGGGCTTTCATTATTTCTGTCCTTTGTATCTTTGCTGTCTCATTTGTCATGATTTTAGGCGAATTGGCACACAAGTTCAAAGAATTTTCTCCTTTTCCAGCCTTGAGTAAAACGGCAAGTTTCTTATTTGTGTTTTTGATTGCGGCAAATTTGATTTCTACCATACTGGAATGTGGTGGTGGGCAATGTGCCGATGATCCTGTAAGGTATGAATTGTTATCAAATTGGTTCCCTTCACAGTCTTGAAATTTTTTAATAATCCCTCATCATAATTTTTATTGTTAAAGAGGCGGAAATATTTAAGAATCCGCTTCTTTTTTATTTATTGGGAAGACATTTCAGCAAGATTGTTCGATAATCTGATCTTTTATACCAACGCTGGCTTTTATGAGCGCTGGCGATTGATATTTTTTTAGCGAAGACTTGTACTGTGAACCTTTTATGCTGTCTTTTGAGAGAGATGAAGGGATTGATTGGCTTGGAGGCGTTTGTAGAAGAAGCCCCGGACTTTTGAACCGCGTAGGTTAAGAAGCCTCGTTTTTTAAAGGTGCATTAACGATAAAAATTTTTTGTTCTTGATTTTTCTTAACATTGTGTTAAATTGATCTTTGTATTCATTTTGGTGCTTCTAAAGCGTTTTTATTGCTTCTAGAGGGATTAATTTAAAATTTTGAAAGTTATGTGAATAATTTTCTGCAGAGGTTTGTTTATTAGAGGCAAACCTTTTTTTTTATCTAAGTTTTAGATGTTTTCTTTCAGTGTGAAGCCTTTTTTAGAAAAAGGTAAGCGTCTTGATGATGACTCTCTTCTTTATTAATATATTGATTTATAATAATAAATAACCATTTTTTTACCGTGAAGCGCGTTGCTGAATATAATAAAATTTTTCATCACCAGTTCTCTCATATTAAATCAATTAAAATTACTTGGCTTATACATCATAAGTGGTGGGGCGTGCATGTGGGTCAAAACTGTACAAGAAAGGCATGCCTTTAATGAATTATCTCTTGAACCGAAGGCTGTCTGCAACATTGGGAGCTGGCAGAGTTTTTGTGATGATGCCGGCCTTGCTCTTCCATAAGCGTAAACGTGTTTTTCCATAAGCGTAAAGATAGGGGAGGGCTGAAAGGATTTTATATCCTTCATGGGGGCTTACCATTTCTTTACGGGCGGCGTTTTGCAAAATGGGTGTGATGAGCGTTGAGAGATCTTTCTTTAAAACAAGCGCGTGAATATGCAACATAAGTATATTCCTTTTGGCACGTTTTGTATTACGAAAAAATATTGACTTATAAGGATAAGTTATCGTTGCGGATGTTGAATGAGAAAAACGAAGAGCTTCTCTCATTTCAAACTTTCTTATAGTCAATTAATTAAATGTGCTCTTCTACGTTACAAAAAAGCACTGGGTGTAAATAAAAATTCTTTTAAAAGTCGTAAAATGCTTCTTATGACCCCTTTTGATCGTTAGAATTTTTCGAAAAATTTTATGCTGCTCAATACAATAATAGGGCGGTTTATATCTATGATTTAAGTGAAAATAGGGGGATTTAGATGAAAAGGGAGGCGAGTTTTTAATGACAGTTGTTGAAAACGTTATTGTGTAATGCATTTTTTACAGATTTTCTGCTTTCTGTAAATACGTAAAAGCGTAAAAACGGAAATGTGCAAAAAAGGAAGCTGGGACTTTATGCGTGGTGTATGATTTTATCATGGCATGGAATGTGGAGAGAAGATTGGGGGGGATGAAGAGGCGGGGGTGTTGAGGAGAGAGGGTGTTGGGGGTGAAGAGTTTATGAAGGGAGGGGGGGAGTTGGGATGAAGAGGTGGGAGTGTTGAGGAGAGAGGGGTGGGGATGAAGAGGTGGGGGTGTTGAGGAGAGAGGGGGGGATGAAGAGTTTTATGAAGGGGGGGAAGCTTGGATGAAGAGGCGGGTGTGTTGACGAGAGAGGAGAGAGGGTGTGGGGAAAGTTGTTTTTGAAGTGGGATTGACCGGTGCTTTGCGTGATCTTACTTTAGGGTGGTGAAGGGGCAAGAATATTTTAAAATAGGACGTATCTGTCGCGTTTGATGCAACATTATCCTTTGTGGTGTCGTGATCTGAAATCAGCAGGGGAATTGGCTAGAGTAAGAAGCTGTATTGTTGACAAACCTATGTTTACAAAGTGGTGCGAGGGGAATTTGAAAGTTTCGTTTGGCTGCTTTCTGTAAATGTGGAGAAGCATCAAAACGTTGATCCGTAAAATAAAAACGTATATCCGTAAAATGATGCGGAGGATTTATGCTTTGTGTGCGCTTTTGCTTAATCAGAAATCAACCATAAGATTGCTTTTTGTTTTTTCGGCTGGAGCTCTCTAAAATTTTTCAAAAGGGTGTGTTCTTTTTCGCTGTATGTTTCTTGATCATAGTGTGCGGCATGTGTTGAAAGATTTTCTTTTGTGGCAATATCTGCATAAAAAAAGCTTATGGGAACATCCAGTTTTTGGGCGATTTTGAGTAAACACCCTGCGCTTACACGATTGAAGCCTTTTTCATATTTTTGGATTTGTTGGAAACTGACACCTAAATAGCTTCCTAATTCTTTTTGGGAAAGTCCCATGGAAATGCGTCTATGACGAATTCTTTTGCCTATCAGAATATCGATAAAATTTGGATTTTTGGTTTGCACTTCAAGCCCCCCTCCGGTTGCGAGCGCCCTCGCATTGGTATTCCGGGAGTCAAAAATACTGAACCTAAATCAGCTTTTTGCTTTTAGTGCTCATCGCACCTGGACATAGCAAAAACTCCCGGAATTCCGGGATACCCACAAAAGTGGGATAAATTCATGTTTTAGGTTTCGGGTTTTTGATCCCCTATTGATCGTTGCGTAGACGACCAAAATTACAGTATTCATTTATAAGGCAATTTCAGAAAATTGGCAAGAGAAATCAAAATAATCTCAAAGTCTATAAGATTGGGTACTTTTTAAAAAAGTGCGAAATATGGATTATAAATCGCGTCTTTTGCTTAATCAGAAATGTCGATAAAATTTGGATTTTTAGTTTGCACTTCAAGCCCCCTCCGGTTGCGAGCGCCCTCGCATTGGTATTCCGGGAGGTTGGATTCACTGAACTTAAACAGTCTCTTGTTTTTAGTGCTTAAAGCACTTGGACATAACAAAAGCCCCCGGAATTTCCGGGATACCCGCAATGCGGGATAAATTTATGTATTAAGCTTTCGGGCTTTTAGCTCCCTATTTGATCGTTGCGTGGACGATCAAAAACACGTGCTTATCAATAAAGTAATTTCAGGAGATTGGCAAGAAAAATCAATATCCCATAAAATGGCGTGATTTGGAGGGGTATGGAGTGCTGGTTTGAATTTGACTTAAGGGGGTATATGAATGGAATAATATTAATTGTTACTCTTTTGCTTAATCAGAAATCAGCCACAAGATTGCTTTTTGTTTTTTCGGCTGGAGCTCTCTAAAATTTTTCAAAAGAGTGTGTTCTTTTTCGCTGTATGTTTCTTGATTGTGGTGTAAGAGAGTGTCTTTTGTGGGAAGATTTTCTTTTGTGGCAATGTCTGCATAAAAAAAGCTTATGGGAACTTCCAGTTTTTGGGCGATTTTGAGTAAACACCCTGCGCTTACACGATTGAAGCCTTTTTCATATTTTTGGATTTGTTGGAAACTGACACCTAAATAGTTTCCTAATTCTTTTTGGGAAAGTCCCATGGCAATTCTTCTTTGACGAATTCTTTTGCCTATCAGAATGTCGATAAAATTTGGATTTTTGGTTTGCACTTCAAGCCCCCCTCCGGTTGCGAGCGCCCTCGCATTGGTATTCCGGGAGTCAAAATACTGAGCTCTAGTCAGTTTTTTTGCTTTTAGTGCTTAAAGCACCTGGACATGGCAAAAACTCCCGGAATTCCGGGACACCCACAAGAGTGGGCTCATTTTACGCTAGAGCTTAGGGTTTTTGAATCCCTCTTGATCGCTGCGTAGACGATCAAAATATCTTTTAAGTGATAAAGTAATTTCAGAAGATTGGCAAATGAAAATAGTTTTTATTTATAAACTTTATTTTTTAATGAGAGGCTTTCCGCCTCTCAAACTCTCCGGAACGCTCACCAAAATCATGAGATCAGACCCGCGTTTAATGAGGGGACTAACAATCCTAGGTTCTTAAGGTCAAGGAGACCATTACATGGCGCCTAACGGCGTCCTTGACCCCCAGAACTTAACGGCTTGTTTTGTCCCTCTCACGCGGCTCCGAAATCATGATTAGAAGGGGAGCTTAAAAACGTATATTCGTGAAAAAGGAGTAGAGGATTTGTGCATTGTGTATGCTTTTGGCATGGCATGGAATGTGGTGAGATAAATGGGGGAAAGAGTTTTTGTGAATGGAGTGGTAAGCTGGGATGAAGCCTGCGGGAGATTGAAGGGAGAAGAGAGTGTTGTGGGGGCGGAATAGGAATGAACAGACTAAGGGGTAAGAGGCGGTGGTGCGAAGGGATGCGTAAAGGATGGTGTGAAGGAGATAGCGCTTTGCTTTTATGGTACTTGATGAAGTGGTGTCATTTGAGGGGAAGCTGAAGTCCGTGAATGTGGGGTGATCTGAAGTGCTTGGGGAGATTGGCTAGGCAAGAAGCTGGGGTAATACTATTGTTTATAGAGTGGTGCGGGGTGGAAGTTTCATTTGGCTTTATTCGGTAAATACGTAAAAGCGTGAAAACGGAAATGTGTAAAAAAGGAAAAGGCTTTATGTCGTTAGAGGCGTTGTGGTTAATGGTACGCAATGTATAGGGATCGTGTTTTCAAAGGTAGGAAGAACAACATAAATGGAAAGAGTGGCTTAGAGGAAGCGTGTGAAGAGAGAGAAAATGGGGAAGGCTGTATGGGAAATGCGTAGAGTATGAAGTGTGGGGCAGTGAAGCATGTTGTGAATGGTGTGTGAAGAATGGAGAAGGTTTTTGAGAAAAGGAAGGGCTTCTGGCGTGGGGGAGTGGTGTTTATCTGAAGGGCGCATGTTTAAGGTGTGGAAGGTGAGGAAAAGTTGGAGAGAGGATGATTGTGAGTAAGTTGTGGAGGGATTAGTCAGAGGTGTTGGGAAAATGCTTTAGGGGAAAAAATTAGCGTAATTTCTTGTCACACTGAAACCAAAATCATCATAAAAATTGAAGGAAATTAGCGGGTAAAATTGGTGAAAAAAAGTTTTGATTCTTAAGGTGTGGGATGACGTTTTTTGAGAACATGAGAGAGTAAACTTGAAAAACCTTTCCCTTTTTGTGGAATTTTTATTCACAAACTTAAGAAAATAGGATATGAACGCTGGAAATAACGCGCAGCTTAACAAAATATGTGCACTGTAAAGGAAATGTTTGTTTATGTCAAAAGAAGAAGTTTTAGAATTTTCTGGTATCGTTACTGAACTCTTACCTAACGCGATGTTTCGTGTGAAACTGGAAAATGATCATGAAATTATTGCTCATACCGCTGGTAGAATGCGGAAAAATCGTATTAGGGTGTTGGCCGGTGATAAAATCATGGTGGAAATGACACCTTATGATTTGACAAAAGGGCGTATTACATATCGCTATAAGTAGCCTCGTGGGTGGCTTGCACTTTTTTCTAAAAGCTATCATATTATTTCTATTATTTTTTAACAGTTTTTTAGTTTGCTTTTCATGAGTGAAAAAAGGGGAGTGTTTGAAGAGCCTTGAAAAACTGTAAAATCGATGCGGAAAAAGGATAAGGAGATCAATAGCGCTTAAAAGGGAGGCTAAAGGGGCGCTTAAAAAGGGGGTGCTTAAGGGGGCGAGAGGGAAGTCAATTGTGAAGGGGTGGAAATGAGAAATATAAGAGAGTGGGGGGAAAAACGTTTGGCAGATACTCTTACAGAAGAAATTCATTTGGTGCTTGCCTCCGCTTCGCCAAGGCGTTTAGCGCTCTTGGCACAAATAGGGATTGATCCCCAGCAGGTTTATGCAAGCGATATTGATGAAACGCCAAAATTAAAAGAACATCCTGCAAACCTTGCCAAACGTTTGGCAAAAGAAAAAGCACTGAAAGCCCAAAAAATTTTGCGCTGGTACAGTCAGAATGGTCAAGACGAGTTGCAGAATGGTCAAGAAAAATTACCTGGACAGAAAATGATTATCTTGGCGGCTGATACGGTGGTGGCTGTTGGGCGGACCATTTTCCCCAAACCAGAAAGCGAGGATGAGGCTTATGAATGTTTACGATACCTTTCTGGGCGTTCGCATAAGGTCTATGGTGCCATTTGTGCGCTCAATGAACGTGGAAAAATAACCGTAAAATTGGTTGAAAGTCGTGTTCGCTTTAGACGCTTAACCTCTGCCATGATGAAGGCTTACCTTGCTTCAGGAGAGTGGCAAGGGAAAGCAGGTGGCTACGCTATCCAAGGAAAAGCAGGGGCTTTTGTTGTCCATATCACGGGTTCTTATTCTAATGTTGTGGGATTGCCTTTGGCTGAAACAGCCGATCTCTTGACCGCTTATCACTATCCACTTTTCACTCACTGGGCTGAACAAACGCATTAGAAAAACTTTAAGGTAAGATCAATGCAAGGTGAAAAGCAACAAAAAGAGAAAAGCAAAAATGAAAAAAAAGCAACAGAAGAAAAGTTAATGAAGAAGCCAATGACAAAGGTGTGCCAAGAACAAAAAGAGCTAAATTTGCAAAAAGAGACCCGTCCTCCGCATCCTTGTCCTATTTGTGGTCAGATGTCACAAAAATCTTCTTATCCTTTTTGTTCCACACGGTGCCGAGCTATTGATCTTAATCGTTGGCTTTCAGGCTCTTATATTTTACCACCCCCACCACAAGTAAGTGATGAAGAAGAATAAAGAGTTCTCTTGAGAAAAGAACGCTAAAGCGTTTTTTGTGTGGAAACTGAAGGGGAGGCGCGCGGGATTATCGTAAATGTATTTAAGAGCTGGATTAACGGCTTGCTTATTATCGTCATTCGCAAAGACGCAGATTAAGTTCAATCAACGATGGAAGTTTTAATACATATCTAAGACTTATCTCCAGAGGTTTTGTTTACCATGGATAATTATAAATTGCTTTGTTGCATGAAGGTCGATGGAGCTTTGTTGCGTGAAAGTTGTTGGTGCCTTTAGGGTGTGAGGAAAAATTGATAGTCCAATCAGTATTGCTAACGAAAAAAGAGGGGTGCGTGTTTTGGTGCAAAGAGACGTGGTAATAAAAAGTTGCTTGTTGGTGCTTTGTTGCGTGAAAGCTGTTGGTGCCTTTAGGGTGTGAGGAAAAATTGATAGTTCAATCAGTATTGCTAACAAAAAAGAAGGGGTGCGTGTTTTTGTGCAAAGAGACGGGGCAGTAAAAAATCGCTTGTTGGTGCTTTGTTGCGTGAAAGTTGTTGGTGCCTTTAGGGTGTGAGAGAAAAATTGGTCATCTAATCAGTATTGCTAACGAAAAAAGAGGGGCGCGTGTTTTGGTGCAAAGAGACGGGGCAGTAAAAAATCGCTTGTTAGTGCTTTGTTGCGTGAAAGTTGTTGGTGCCTTTAGGGTGTGAGGAAAAATTGATCATCTAATCAGTATTGCTAACGAAAAAGAAGGGGTGCGTGTTTTGGTGCAAAGAGACGTGGTAATAAAAAGTTGCTTGTTGGTGCTTTGTTGCGTGAAAGCTGTTGGTGCCTTTAGGGTGTGAGGAAAAATTGATAGTTCAATCAGTATTGCTAACAAAAAAGAAGGGGTGCGTGTTTTTGTGCAAAGAGACGGGGCAGTAAAAAATCGCTTGTTGGTGCTTTGTTGCGTGAAAGTTGTTGGTGCCTTTAGGGTGTGAGAGAAAAATTGGTCATCTAATCAGTATTGCTAACGAAAAAAGAGGGGCGCGTGTTTTGGTGCAAAGAGACGGGGCAGTAAAAAATCGCTTGTTAGTGCTTTGTTGCGTGAAAGTTGTTGGTGCCTTTAGGGTGTGAGGAAAAATTGATCATCTAATCAGTATTGCTAACGAAAAAGAAGGGGTGCGTGTTTTGGTGCAAAGAGACGTGGTAATAAAAAGTTGCTTGTTGGTGCTTTGTTGCGTGAAAGCTGTTGGTGCCTTTAGGGTGTGAGGAAAAATTGATAGTTCAATCAGTATTGCTAACAAAAAAGAAGGGGTGCGTGTTTTGGTGCAAAGAGACGGGGCAGTAAAAAATCGCTTGTTGGTGCTTTTGCTGGGTAATGGCGTGGTGTCATTTGGCGGTTGGATTGATTATATCGTGATTTTGACCGTATCTGTGTTCACGTGGAAAGCTGATCAATATGACGTCGCTTTTATTGGAGCGGCAACATTATTACCTGGTATCGTTCTGTCTAAGCCAATTGGAATGTTGGTAAGTCACCGTTCTATGATCCATTGGTTGCGGGCGTCACTGCTGTTACGGGCACTCTGTACTGTCGGTTTATTGATGGCGACGAGTCTGCAAGGATTTATTATACTGGCAGTTATTCGAGCGATATTCAACAGTCTAGCCATGCCTGCAATTTCCGTTCTCAGTGCAAATTCGGTGCCTGAAAACGGACGGACTCGTTACTATTCTGTGCTTAACATGATCAATAGCGCGGCAAAGATGATAGGACCTGCTTTGGGGAGTGCTCTGTCTGTACTTTTATCAGATACCTATACTTTATTGTTTTCTGGATTTTTGACATTGCTAGGCTTTATGGTGTTTTGTTGTCTTGGTGCACAACCTGTCTCGTCGCTCATGATAAAAACAGCGAATACCATAAAATCAAAGCAGAGGCTTTATGGGACAACTTGGTATGCCTATGTGGCGGTGATGTTTGTGTATTTTGCCATGATCTTTATGGTGAATAATCAGTTGCCGGTTATTCTTAGTGCAATGAAAATGAATAAACAGGCTCTTGGGATGCTGGTATCGGCTTCGGCAATCGGTAATTTTCTCTATGGATTTTGGAGTGTGAAACAATCAAAGTATAAACCCCTTACAGGCAAAATATCAGAGTTGTTAATGCCGGCAATGTCAACAATGATTGGTTTTGTCATGATCTCAGTGTGCTTTTTTTACTTTGATTTACTCCGTATTGAGACTTTGTTGCTCTGTTTTTTCCTTATTGGAATGGTTAGCGCTTACTTTTCCATATCTTCTAATGTTTATCTGGTAAGCAATTTCAATGAACAGATTGGATTGGCTTCCGGATGGGTGCAGTCTATACAAAATTTAGCTATGTTGGTGGCGCCGTTTGTTGGAGCGTTTGTTTTAGGTCACACTTCGGCTGGAAAATTGTTCCTTCTTTCTGGATTGAGTGGATTATTCTGTTTATTGGCTATCAGGATATTGCTGAACCGTTCTTTGTTAATTGTTCGATCTCAATGATTGGCTCATCAATAAAACAAATGTTTTAAATCATTTTTCTGAGATTTAGAGGACGTGGAGATAATCCAACATAGAGCAGCTTTTTTGACGTTATAGGTTTAATCTTTGATTTTTACTTAACCGCTCATATTTTTTTTTTCGGGGCTTTGCCTTCTTGACGCTGTTCTACCGTCTCGTAAACGCAATAGGGGGCATGGTTTTGAGCGACAATGTCATTTTTGTTTAACTCCGCTTTGCTACAAATAGTCAAACTTAAAAACTCAGCTGCCAATCCTTAATCAGCTTGACTTGAAGCAATAATGGAAACAGAAAACGAGGAGCTATAGTGTGAATTATCTTATATGCCGTAAAATATCATTCTTGGAGGTATGGTGATATCAGGTATGGGAAACTTTAGGCAGGGGGTATGGTAATTGTTGTGCTTTTGCTTAATCAGAAATCAACCACAAGATTGCTTTTTGTTTTTTTGGTTGGAGGTCTCTAAAATTTTTCAAAAGAGTGTGTTCTTTTTCGCTGTATGTTTCTTGATCACGGTGTGGGGTATTTTCTTTTGTTGAGATATCTTCTTTTGTAGCAATGTCTGCATAAAAAAAGCTTATAGGAACTTCCAGTTTTTGAGCGATTTCCAGTAAACATTTGGCGCTTACACGATTTAAGCCTTTTTCGTATTTTTGGATTTGTTGGAAACTGACACCTAAATGGCTTCCTAATTCTTTTTGGGAAAGCCCTATTGAAATGCGTCTGTGACGGATTCTTTTGCCTATCAGAATGTCGATAAAATGTGGATTTTTAGTTGGCACTTCAAGCCCCCCTCCGGTTGCGAGCGCCCTCGCATTGGTATTCCGGGAGGTTGAAAATACTGAGCTCAGTCAGCCTTTTGCTTTTAGTGCTTACCGCACTTGGACATAGCAAAAGCTCCCGGAATTCCGGGATACCCGCAAAGCGGGATAAATTTATGTACTGAGCGTTCGGGTTTTCAACTCCCTATTTGATCGTTGCGTGGACGATCAAAAACACACTTTAAGTGATAAAGTAATTTCAGGAGATTGGCAAGAAAAATCAAAATAATCTCAAAGACTATAAAATTGGGTACTTTTTAAAAAAGTGCGAAATATGGATTATAAATCGCGTCTTTTGCTTAATCAGAAATGTCGATAAAATGTGGATTTTTAGTTGGCACTTCAAGCCCCCCTCCGGTTGCGAGCGCCCTCGCATTGGTATTCCGGGAGTCTGAAAACACTGACTTGACTCAGCTTTTTGCTTTTAGTGCGGAAACGCACCTGGACATAACAAAAACTCCCGGAATTCTAAGGATATTCGCAAAAGTGGGCTCAATTGTACGTTAGGGTTTAGGGCTTTTAGTTCCCTGTTGATCGCTGCGTAGACGATCAAAATTACGATATTTATTCATAAGGCAGTTTCAGAAGGTTGGCAAGAAAAATGAAAAATTTTCTATTCTGTTATACCGTAAAACGGCGCTATTTGAAGGAGGAGTGAAGAGCTTGAATATTCAGGGTAGGGCTTGATTTGTTGAGCCTGGTGAAGTGCTGTCTTTGGGGGGTGGAGACTGTAAGGTACTAGGCAAAAAGCTGGGTTCGTTTTCAGAACAGTGTTTACAGAGCAGTGCGTGGGGTGAATCTTTCGTTGGCTGTTTTCTGTAATGATGTAAAAGCGTAAAAATGTGAATCTGTAAAAGTGAAGAGGAGGATTTATGGATTTATGCATTGTGCGTGTTTTGGGGGCACGTTGGGTTTTTGCATGGATGGGGTGAGATAAATGGGGAGAGAACGAGCTTGTGAATCGAGGAGGGAAGCTGGAATGAAGAGTGCTGTAAGTCGTAAATGTTTGATGGGAGAGAAAAAGGAGTGCGTGGAATGGGAGAGTGCCTATGGACAAGGGGGAGGGTGTGGATAAGAGGTGGGGGTAGTTTAAAGGGATGCGTGAAGGGATGGTGTGAGGGTGATAGAAGAGGGAGGGTGAGGCTTTTATTAAAGGGTGCTGTGGTTTTGAAAGGGGGTGAGAATGGAGAAAATACGCTGGAAAGTATGATGATGAGGTGAGCTAATTTTGGGGGCACGTTGGGTTTTTGCATGGATGGGGTGAGATAAATGGGGAGAGAACGAGAGCTTGTGAATCGAGGAGGGAAGCTGGAATGAAGAGTGCTGTAAGTCGTGAATGTGTGATGGGAGAGAAAAAGGAGTGCGTGGAATGGGAGAGTGCCTATGGACAAGGGGGAGGGTGTGGATAAGAGGCGGGGTAGTGCAAAGGGATGCGTGAAGGGATGGTGTGAGGGTGATAGAAGAGGGAGGTGAGGATTTTATTAAAGGGTGTTGTGGTTTTGAAAGGGGGTGAGAATGGAGAAAATGCGCTGGAAAGTATGATGATGAGGTGAGCTAAAGGGATGAGAGCAGGGCTCGAAAAAATAACTGGGAAAGGGAGCCGTGGTGGGGAAATGAAAAAAAACTTTCTCACCCCCAGTTGTTTTCAAAGGGGAGTGAGGGGCTTATCAAGAAGAAAAAAGCTAGTTTCTTTTCATAATCTTCCAAGTTTTTCCATCAGACATATACATAATCTTTTGACCTGTGGTTATCTTTTGTGTGCCGTGAGTGGTGTGAAGCGTAGAACTGAAAGCCGCTAGATGATCTATAAAGATTGATTTCCACTTAAATGAATCAGGAGATGGCAAAAAGATATTGGGTGCCCAAGAACGATTTTTTGAACGAATAACGACAAGCTCTTTTTGTTTCAAAACGTTAGAAATTGTTTCTGCAGACAGATCTTTCTCATTGGAAATTT
This sequence comes from Bartonella sp. AP331QHHD, assembly GCF_042195905.1. Classification (NCBI taxonomy): domain Bacteria; kingdom Pseudomonadati; phylum Pseudomonadota; class Alphaproteobacteria; order Hyphomicrobiales; family Bartonellaceae; genus Bartonella; species Bartonella sp. AP331QHHD. The sequence continues at coordinate 6,294 of NZ_JBHIPG010000081.1, read as the reverse complement.
GTATTTCTGGTTTAGTAGTAGGCGAGGCTAAACCTCCAAAGTCGCTTATACTTGTCATGCAAAAGTTGGATGTACATGATGTTTGGATGAAGTCAGAATCTTGACACTTTCCTTGATTAGAAGCTTTCAGACTCCCTTCGTGTAGCTTGTTTTGTTTTATGCCTTGAGGCTCAAAAAAAATCGAACTTTGCGGACTTAAATCATAACAGGAGGAGAGATGTCTCTTCCAACGAGAATGGTCTTCAACAAAACTTGAAGATTTACGGAGTTGTCCAAATGTATTTGGTACTTCTATGGTCCCAATATTCACTTTTTTACCCGTTATAAAATCGACTACTGTCGCTGTAACTAGATTTCCATTTTTTTCAACATATAATCGATATCTGCGTCCCATCTCCCATGGAAAGTTAATTTCACATCGTACTCCTGAACCTTCCTGAGTAAAATGCTTACATGTATTACCCTTCCATCCCGTTGCATTCCAGATAGAAAAATGAATGGTACGGCCGCTCCTGTTGAAAAAACCAATTTGTCCACTTTTTCCATTTTGGAATTCAAATTTATTTCCCCAGAAATAGATGGAGTTAGGCCCACCATCGTAATTTACTTGCTGGGTGAAAATAAATAGATCAAATGATGCATTTTTAAGCCATTCATGCTCTATTGTAATAACTTTGCCGGCAAAAACGGCATAGCTTGGTTTACTTATCAGAAGGAATAAAAGTATTAAAATAACCTTTTTTACAGTATGGTACATACTCAAATCCTCTATCTTAATAAAAATAGTGTAACTTTATAAGTATTAAAGCACATATTCAATGTTTTGTTAAGTAAAATTAGAGAAAATACTTTAATGTTTACTCTAAACTATATGCTGTAAAGACTACTTTGTTTAAAGTGTTTTTGCATGCTCCTTTTCTGCTGTTCAAATTTAAGTTTAATGGTGGAATTTAGGGGTGATGGTTTAAAAAGGGGAGTGATGATGGGGGGGGGTATAAGAAAAGTTGCGGTTTTTATTTAAAATGATAGCGTATTTTTTTTCTCCCTCTTGCTATGAGGCTTGTAGAAACCCATATTCTTTTTAGCACTATGGTTCTTCTTCTTGCTGCTTTTTTCGCGGTGTTTTTTAGAGGCTGGATAATCCTTTCTGGATGTTTCTTTTGTGGAATATTGGAGAGGTTAAAGTGTGGTGATGGCTTGAGATTTAAGGAAAAAAAATGAACTTGGAAAAATATAGCGAACGCGTGCAGGGTTTTTTACAATCAGCACAAAATAGCGCTCTTGCTTCTGATCATCAGCAGTTTTTGCCGGAGCATTTCCTGAAAGTGTTGTTAGACGATTCTCAAGGATTGGCTGCATCGCTTATCCAAAACGCTGGTGGTGATCTTACTCTTATTCAAAAGGCGCTAAAAGAAGCACTTGATGCTTTGCCTAAAGTGCAGGGGGGAAATGGACAGCTCTATCTTTCGCAGCCATTGGCAAAAGTTTTCGCGCTGGCTGAGGATATTGCGAAAAAAGCCGGTGATCAGTTTGTGACCGTGGAGCGCATGTTGCAAGCGCTGATCATGGAAAAGACCGCAAAAACAGCCGATATTTTAACAAGTGGAGGATTGACCCCGCAAGCGCTTAATCGGGCAATTAATGCGCTGCGGAAAGGAAAAACAGCAACAAGCCCCCATGCTGAAGGACAATATGATGCCTTGCAAAAATATGCCCGGGATCTCACAAAAGATGCCCGTGAAGGAAAACTCGACCCTGTGATTGGGCGGGAAGAGGAAATCCGCCGCACTATTCAGGTGCTTTCACGGCGGACCAAAAATAATCCTGTGTTGATTGGTGAGCCTGGGGTGGGGAAAACAGCTATTGTGGAAGGGTTGGCATTGCGCATTGTTAATGGCGATGTACCTGAAACTTTGCGGGATAAACAGCTTCATGCGTTGGATATGGGAGCGCTTATCGCTGGTGCAAAATATCGTGGGGAATTCGAAGAGCGCCTTAAAGCGGTGCTGGCAGAGGTGCAAGCCGAAAATGGACAGATCATTTTGTTTATTGATGAATTGCACAATCTTGTTGGCGCTGGAAAATCTGATGGTCCTATGGATGCTTCTAACTTGTTAAAACCTGCTCTTGCACGCGGAGAACTCCATTGTGTGGGCGCTACTACGCTCGATGAATATCGAAAATATGTCGAAAAAGATGCTGCTTTGGCACGCCGCTTCCAGCCTGTCTTTGTACCTGAACCCTCTTTGGAAGATACTATTTCTATTTTGCGCGGTATTAAGGAAAAATATGAACAACATCACAAAGTGCGCTTGGCTGATAGTGCTTTGATTGCGGCGGCGCGTTTGTCTAACCGCTATATTACAGATCGTTTCTTGCCGGATAAAGCTATTGACCTTATCGATGAAGCGGCGGCGCGTTTGCGCATGCAGGTCGATTCAAAGCCGGAAGAACTCGATGCTGTTGATCGGCGTATTTTACAGTTGAAGATCGAACGGGAAGCTTTGAAAACAGATGTCGAGCCAACAGCAAAAGAACGGTTGGAAAATGTGCAGGAGGAACTCAAAACATTGGAACAACAGTCCGCTGAGATGACAAGTGCTTGGCAGGCTGAGAAACAAAAATTAGGGCATGCTGCTGATTTGAAAAAACAACTCGAAGAAGCTCGTAATGCTTTGGCTATTGCACAGCGTGATGGACAATTCCAACGCGCTGGAGAGCTCGCTTATAGCGTTATCCCTGAACTCGAAAAACAATTGAGTATTGCGGAAAATGATGATCAACAAAATCATCTCGTTGAAGAGACGGTTACTGCTGAACATGTGGCGCGGATTGTTTCGCGCTGGACCGGTATTCCTGTTGATCGAATGCTGGAGGCAGAACGGGAGGCGCTGTTGCGGATGGAAGATGAAATTAGCAAACGGGTGATTGGTCAGGGAGAGGCTGTTCAAGCTGTTTCTCGTGCTGTACGTCGTGCGCGTGCAGGGTTGCAAGATCCCAATCGTCCGCTTGGCTCTTTCATGTTTTTGGGTCCTACTGGTGTGGGAAAAACCGAATTAACCAAAGCTCTTGCCGCTTTTCTTTTCCAAGATTCCAATGCCATGTTGCGCATCGATATGTCGGAATATATGGAAAAACATGCTGGGGCGCGGCTGATTGGGGCACCTCCTGGATATGTTGGATATGAAGAGGGTGGGGTGCTGACTGAAGCTGTACGTAGAAGACCTTACCAGGTCATTCTGTTTGACGAAATTGAAAAAGCACACCCTGATATTTTTAATCTCTTGTTGCAAGTGTTGGATGAGGGACGCTTGACTGATAGTCAAGGACGTACCGTCGATTTTCGCAATACCTTGCTGATTATGACTTCTAATCTTGGTGCTGAGTTTTTAACTGCTTTGCCTGAAGGGCAAACAACCGATCAGGCAAAAAATGATATTATGAATGTCGTTAAAGCGGCTTTCCGTCCTGAATTTTTAAACCGTATTGATGAGATTATTCTCTTTCAAAGGCTGCAACGTCACGATATGGAAGCGATCGTCGATATTCAGATAGAACATTTGCAAAATTTGCTCAATGAACGCAAAATAACTTTGCAAATCGAGCCAGAGGTGAGAAAATTTCTTGCCGATAAGGGCTATGATCCCCTTTATGGTGCGCGTCCCCTTAAACGGATTATTCAAAAAGAAATTCAAGACCCACTGGCGGAAAATATCTTATTTGGAAAAATTCACGATGAGACAACGGTGAAAATTACAAAACAAGGAGATCGGTTGGAATTTTTGCCTGAAGATTAAGTTTGGAAAAATTCATGGTATAAAGGGCGGTGATAATCCTATTATGTGATAAACACCGCTCTTTGAAGCGTGCTGATTTAGAAAAATTCACGATGAGACAGCGGTATTTTATTGCAAAGCAAAGGGAGTGGCTGGTGTTTTTGCATGTTAAATCAGCGTTTTCGAATATCGTAGGATTCTTTTACTTCTGTTTGTCGTGAAAACTATTTTCTTGCAATTTTATAAGTGAAGTCACAAGCGGGATTGCTTTATTGCTTTGTGCGTAAAAACGTTAGAGAGAAATGCCGTTTATCCGCCGTAAAACATTGCTCTTTGAGGGGGTGTGGGGAGCTGATCTGAATTTGACTTAAGGATGTTTTGTTGTTTGATATATTAACAAATAATGTTGATCGTTGCGCTTTTGCTTAATCAGAAATTAGCCACAAGATTGCTTTTTGTTTTTTCGCTTCGAGCTCTCTAAAGTTTCTCAACAGAGTGTGTTCTTTTTCGCTATAGGTTTCTTGATTGTGGTGTAAGAGAGTTTCTTTTGTGGGAAGATCTTCTTTTGTGGCAATGTCTGCATAAAAAAAGTTCATAGGAACTTCTAGTTTTTGGGCGATTTCCAGTAAACCTTTGGCACTTACACGATTGAAGCCTTTTTCGTATTTTTGGATTTGTTGGAAACTTACGCCTAAATGGCTTCCTAATTCTTTTTGGGAAAGCCCCATGGAAATGCGTCTATGACGGATTCTTTTGCCTATCAAAATGTCGATAAAATGTGGATTTTTAGTTGGCACTTCAAGCCCCCCTCCGGTTGCGAGCGCCCTCGCATTGGTATTCCGGGAGTTAAAGGTACTGAATCCGAGTCAGCTTTTTGCTTTTAGTGCTGAGAAGCACCTGGACATAGCAAAATCTCCCGGAATCCCGGGACACCCGCAAAGCGGGTTCATTTTTACGCTCGGATTTAGGACCTTTAATCCCTCTTGATCGGTGCGTAGACGATCAAAATTACACTTTAAGTGATAAAGTAATTTCAGAAGATTGGCAAGAAAAATCAAGAATTTTCTATTCTATTATGCCGTAAAACATTGCTCTTTGAAGGGGAGCTGATCTGAATTTGACTTAAGGATGTTTCGTTGTTTGATATATTAACAAATAATGTTGATCGTTGTGCTGTTGCTTAATCAGAAATTAGCCACAAGATTGCTTTTTGTTTTTTCGGCTGGAGTTCTCTAAAATTTTTCAAAAGGGTGTGTTCTTTTTCGTTATAGGTTTCTTGATTGTGGTGTAAGAGGGTTTCTTTTGTTGAAAGATCTTCTTTTGTGGCAATGTCTGCATAAAAAAAGTTCATAGGAACTTCTAGTTTTTGAGCGATTTCTAGTAAACATTTGGCACTTACACGGTTTAAGCCTTTTTCGTATTTTTGGATTTGTTGGAAACTGACACCTAAATGGCTTCCTAATTCTTTTTGGGAAAGCCCTATTGAAATGCGTCTATGACGGATTCTTTTGCCTATCAAAATGTCGATAAAATGTGGATTTCTAGTTGGCACTTCAAGCCCCCCTCCGGTTGCGAGCGCCCTCGCATTAGTATTCCGGGAGCCTGAAAGCACTGACCTCGAATCAGCATTTTGCTTTTAGTGCTCATCGCACCTGGACATAGCAAAATCTCCCGGAATCCCGGGACACCCACAAAAGTGGGTTCATTCTTATGTATCGAGGTTTCGGGCTTTCAGTTCCCTATTGATCGTCGCGTATACGACCAAACTCACCCTTTAAGTAATAAAGTAGTTTCAGAAAATTGGCAAGAAAAATCAAAAATTTTCTATTCTATTTATGCCATAAAACACTGCTCTTTGAAGGGGTGTGAAGAGCTAGAATATTTGAGGGCAGGCCTTGATTTGTTGAGCCTGATGAAGTGTTGTCGTTTGAGGGGGGTGTCTGAAGACTGTAAGGGTACTAGGCAAAAAGCTGGGTTCGTTTATAGACCCGTGTTTGCAGAGCAGTGCGGAGTGGTGGTTTGGAAGTTTCGTTTGGCTTTGTTCTGTGAATATGTAAAAGCGTGAAAACGTATATCCGTAAAATGATGCGGANTTCGTTTATAGACTATTGTTTATAGAGCGGTGTGGGGTGGTGAACCTTTCGTTGGCTTTGTTCTGTAAAGATGTAAAAACGTAAAAATGTGAATCTGTAAAAGTGAAGTGGGGGATTTGTGGATTTATATATTGTGCGTGTTTTTGGTCACTTTGGGCTTTTGGGGGCGTGGAATGTGGTAGCGAGGATTGGGGGGAAGTGTTTTCGTGAATGGAGGGGGAAGCTGGGAGGAAGAGGGGTGTTCAGTTGTTAAGTGTGTGACGGGAGAGAAAAAGGGGGAATGGAGGATGAAGAGAGTGCGCATGGATAAGAGGAGAGTATGGGTAAGGCGGGTGTTGCAAAGAGATGCGTGAAGGATGGCGGTTTTTAAGGAGATAGGGCTTGATTTGTTGAGCCTGATGAAGTGTTGTCGTTTGAGGGGGGGG
>NZ_JBHIPG010000080.1:0-1994 GCF_042195905.1 Bartonella sp. AP331QHHD | reverse complement strand
TGCTTGAATAATGGGAATAATCCGTGAAGGTTGAATGCCCCCAATAATGGAAATGGTTGCATTGGGAATAAAAATGGTTCCCCGCCCAATCCGGTCATAAGTAAATTGACCATCTCCATTAAAAGCTTCCAAATAAAAGGAACGGTCTGTTTGATATTCCTTTCTTTCCATATCTGTTAAGAAACCGGATAATTCATCACGCACCATCAAGAGACCACGGGGTTTTCTTTTAAAAGTTCCCCAAGCTTTTCGACGGTCACATCATTGACAATAAAACGAGAGACATCCTCATCACGCGCATTGTCTTTAGAGAGGGTTTCAGACAAAAGAGCATGGGCTGTTTCAAGATCTCCTTTTTTTATTGCTTTATGGGCTTGTTTTTTCTTTTCGAATTTGTCTAAAGTTTCAAGTATCTCTTCAATTTCTTGTCTCTCTTTCTGCTTTAGCCAGTCTTTATACCATTTCTTTTGGAGGCAAGTGATAGGAGTTAAAGCGGCTTGCATGGTAGGTGTTTTCATGGTTGAAGGTTGACCAATAAGAGCCCCCCAGAGATTAGGGACAATCTTCCAATCATCATGTTGTTTTGGAGCAATCCGCACGCCATTGCCAATGAGAGCAGCCAAGCCACACAAAGCAGCGACAGCCACAAAATCAAGAGGAGCTTGTTGGCTATCCGCAACGTCATAAACATAGTCCATTAATGGCGTTGTCAACTGTAATAAGCTAAAAGGCTCGACGGGTAAGAGAGCCGTATTAATCGATTGCAATTCCCCCCAACCATTTTGTTGCAATGCGATTTCATAAGGAATGGCTTCTAAACAAGTCTTATCATTTAAAAAAACATTATCGTTATCATTGCATGAAACATTTTGATTGTTGGTATCTATAATATTGTTTTTATTCTCTCTCATTTATTTATACCTTTTCGTATCAAAACATCATTGAAATCTAGACCGTATGGGGCTTGCATGATAAAGACCTCAAAGCCTTGTCTATAGGCACGTGCAGCGAGGGTAAAACCTGCTTTACGACCAGCATCATCGCCATCCATTGCAATTGTCAGACGCCCTTTTGTAGGAGGTAAATTCACATGCATCATGCCATGGGTTGAAAGGGACGCCCATAAATTCACGGGCTCTGGTAACAGCCCAGACAGCAGAGCCAGACCGGTTTCAATGCCCTCACAAATGACCAGATGTTTTGGATTGGCTTGGCTTAAATGCACAGCACCACCCGTGACAGATCCCAACATAGCTTTGGCTGGTTTTTGATCTGTTTTGCAGCCATTGTCTTTTAAAAAGGTTCTATGAATGGCAAAGGAGCCAGCCCCCTTAACAAGAGCAACCAACGCGGGTAGTGTAACTCCAGAGGGGTGTGGACATTTGCTATGAAAACGTAAATCAGCAGGCAAATCACACGTGATCCCACGCATACGTAAATAGGTTTCTGCTAAAGTGTTTTTAATTGGTTGGCTTTGTTGCCAAATTACTTTTGCTTTCTCTGCTTTCCTTTTTGCTTGTTTGAGATCAGCACAAAACTGTTTTGAGAAAGAGAGCGTCTGATCATAAGCTTTATCAAAAAAGGCTTGTTTTCCAAGCAAGCCAATTCTAATGAGCGCTTGTATGATCTCTCTAAAAGAGCAGCCAGCATAACAAGTNGTCTGATCATAAGCTTTATCAAAAAAGGCTTGTTTTCCAAGCAAGCCAATTCTAATGAGCGCTTGTATGATCTCTCTAAAAGAGCAGCCAGCATAACAAGTGAGTAAAAGACGCCCATCATGTCCATTGGCAAGGGATAAGCTAGGCAGCCTATCATCATGAGCAGGGCAACGGGCTGTTCCATAACGCCCATGCCAAACCCCGCGCAAGGCACGAGTAATACCCCGCGCATTCTTAAAAGAACACATCATTTTAAATCCTATAACATTGCGTCATAGGACGGATTATGCTATCTCTAGATTGATGAGTTTGAGAAAGCCTTGTCCGTCCTTACGT
>NZ_JBHIPG010000079.1:0-3166 GCF_042195905.1 Bartonella sp. AP331QHHD | reverse complement strand
ACCGTAGAAAGATAGAATATTTTTTTATAGTCTTGCCAAACAAGAGAAAGCTGCTTTTTATCAAACATTCTGCTGCTTTTTATTTTTGGGAGTTCTGTTTTAAGGCGATATCGCGTTCATTCAACACGCATTTCAGTTCCTTTTTCACGCGACAATAAAGCCTCGCACGCTTGATAAACAGGTAATAAATGACAACGATTGGCGCCCATATTAAAACACCTAAGAGCGTAAAACACAGGAAAGAAATGGCTATTAATGTTATAAGACTACTCGTCATTTTGTCCCCCTTCCACATTCTGCATACGCATTGCCTGATCGCGTTGTTGTATCGCTTCTTCCAATTGTTGAAGTATTTTGTTCAATTTTCTCGTTAATTTTATACACATGATCCCAATGATCGGAAAAAAGAGAAGAACCCCTAACCATATAAGGCTCAACAGCTGCATGATAAAGGCAACATTATCATTTTTCCACCATACAAAATTTGCGATAGAGAAAGCAGATTGCAAAACAGAAAAGAGAATAAGGATAAAAAAGATTATTTTACATTCTTTTGAATAAAAAGGCAGAGATTCTTTGAAGTTAAGAAAGCGCATTTTCGCATCAAGGGTCTTATGGGCGAGATTGTGTCTTTTCATTTCTCCCAGATCATTGCGCAATTGTTGTATGGCTTGCTTTTGTTGCGTCGTACTCTTTTTCAAGCCTTGAGCGAGTTTAAAAGATAGCCTGATATATTTGATCAACAGGTAAGGAAACCTGACCATAACCATAACCATTAAAATGGCAATGATAATGAACCCTAAAAAAACCAAATGCTGCATCATAATGCTCCCTTTTTTTCCCTATCGCATTGATGTGAAATCATCATTTTTATTTTCTTCTCAAGCAAATGTTTCTAATTCCTTTACTGTTTCTTGCACGCCATACTGAAGAAAACTATGGAGAATTAAAATGACAGGTAAAGAAACAACAATACATGTCCAGACCCAAAACAGCAGTCGCATGACAAAATCAATAATGTGAAGCACTATCATAGGCACGTAATTGTGCAAAAAAACCGCAGATTTTGGAAGAAAAGCTGAAAAAACGACAACACCTGTGCTAAGTGCAACCATAACGAAGGCGATAGAAAAGATCATAAAATAATCTTTTTTTGAGAGAAGCAAAGATTCTTGAAAAGAAAAGGCACGCAACTGTGTTGTAAGAACTGTCCTCTGTCCTCTACCCTCTACCTGATTATGCCCTAAATTCTGCGCTGCACCCTTTTTTAATTTTCGCTGCGTCACCAATAACAAGATTGTCCGTTTTATCAACGAATAATAAAGTGCAACGATTGTTACCACGGTAGAAAGGAATACCATAAAAATTGCAGAACAAATAAAAATTGTCGTCCCTACGGCAGTCAACATTCCAATGATTAAAGAAGCGGTCACTTTCCCCCCCTATTGTCTTCTGTTAAGAGATTGGTTGTCTAGCTGTTGCTGCTCTGGCAAGGTTTCCCATTGTAGCATCATTTCCTTCACATCCCGTTTAAATACGGCGTTAAAGACAAAAAAGAGCGGACAAAAACCAAAAAGAACGCCAAAAATCATTTGCGGTAAGAGACATAAAAAAGCCCAAACACTATTCCACCCCGCATCAAGAACATGCTGAATTATAGGATTTTGGAAAGGGTGTTTAAGACTTTCCTGAAGTCTTTCCTGAAGACTTTCTTGTTTCATTTGTCCCAGTGCTTGGAACTGTTCCTTGGATATAACGTGAAAAAATTCCAAAGGGGTCATATAGGCAGACGCGGAAAAAAGCACCAACAAGAGGATAGCCAAACAACAAATGATGATATAATCGCCTGTTGAAAGCATCATCCATTTTTTGAAAGTTGCCGATTGATCCAACACTGGCTGCGATACAAAAGCCTTATCTCCCTTATGGGCAGATTGGTGTTGTGATTTATCTTCGATCATACGGATACTCCCCCACTTCTAAAATTCCCACTCTTCAATATTTGATAGCACGCCACCAGCGCGGTAAATTCGCTTAGCACCCTTCTCAGAGTAATGCAAGTACTATAAATCCCCTCTACGTATTTTATTCATTTGCCCTATACGCGCTTATACATGCGCGCTTACAAGCCCCAAAACACCCCTTTTCCCAAGGAAGGGTGTTCTATTGAAAGCCAAGCACGCAGACAAGATCAACCTCAGTCCCAGATCAAACCTCAGTCATTGCCCTTATCTCAAGCTTCCTCAAGTGCACGACGTAAACGCCTTACGCTTACCTTTTCCTCAAAAATTTTCAATCTCTTTGCCTTAAAATCCACCCCTTTGCCTCAATGCCTCGTTGTCAATCTGGCCCCCCAAAATGATAAAGCCCTAAAATGATAAGGATTAATCATTTGGCAAGCCGCCGCATGGATACCAGCGTCTCTCACAATTCCATAACCAAATTGCACAAAACCTTTTTCATCCAGAGAGAGAAACTGTCCTTCACGGTCTCGTAAATAAATAACGGTCTCGTAAATAAATAGATGTCCCTCTTTTCTTTCAATTTCCCCCTCTACCCCAGGCTCTTTAAAAGCACTGTTACACTTTCCATGGAGCAAAACGTCTTGATCAAAAACTTAAGCTTTTGGCGCGTCTTCTCTATGCGTCTTACCTCTCCACCTGCAAGAAAATGGGCTCTTCTTCCCCAAACACCAGAATATCTTTTGCTTTAAGTATAGATTTTTCGCTCTCAATATCGCTTGGTAAAACACATTTTTATGCTTGATAAAAAGAAAATAAGTTACAAGATTTTCTCTCTTTAAGAGAACAGAAACAGCAAGTAAAGTCCAAGAGCGGCCTCTCTTCACTTTCCCCTCAGCACTCAAGCAAGGATCTTACTCAAGCAAGAGCCTCAATTCTTTTCAAAACACGACACAAATATAAAAAGGCATAAAACGAGAAGTGTCCCCCATGCTCCTTAATGAACAAGTCAAAAGCAAGGCTCAACGAAAGCCTCTCTTCACTTTCCTCTCGCACTCAAGCAAGAGCACCAACTCAAGCAAGAGCCTCAATTCTTTAAAAAAACACGACACAAATATAAAAAGGCATAAAACGAGAAGTGCACCCCATGCTCCTTAATGAACAAGTCAAAAGCAAGGCTCAACGAAAGCCTCTCTTCACTTTTT
>NZ_JBHIPG010000078.1:0-2811 GCF_042195905.1 Bartonella sp. AP331QHHD | reverse complement strand
TCGTGGAGATGTCACTTATCAGCATAGATTTAAGAAAATTGGTTTTTCTGGAACGAGTTTCTCTGCTGGATTGCGCCACCTTTTTTAGCGATACATAAACTATATAGTAACTTATATATAACTTATATATAAGTATATAGTGTTATATTAAGTATTAAATTAAATATTTCATTTTATATTTATTGTATTTTGAGAACTTTATTAGCTTAAATATAGATATTATTCTTCAATGAATAGAAGTAGGGGAATAGAAGGCGGCAAGAGTTATGATTTATGTATTTCATAAATATGTATTTTTATGCAACGTTACAACAGCTATTCTTTATTTTTTGCAGGTTACGTATGTTAGTGCTGCAGGATCTTCAAGTGATGCAGGAGGGGCATTTTATAAATGCGATGATAGAAAAACACACTTTCTTGCAGATAAAATCTATTACTTAAAAAGTTCTCAAGAGACGTCTGCTCATATTGCACCTATTGCAGCTATATATGTAGAAAAAGCAGGCACTATTGTTAATGCGTCTCAGATAACAGTTTATGGCGATGATCCAGATAAAATATCTGCGTATGGGGCGTATGTAAGAAATGGTGGAACAATTAATCTAGTAGCTTCAGATTTTAAGAATATACCTGCTCTTCGTGCTCAAAATGCCGTTATTAGCATGACAGTAGGGGAAATTAAGGGGATTTCACATGCTATTTATGCATGGGGGAGAGGAACGGATATTGCTTTAGTGAGTGTGAATATCAATATTGAGCCAGATAACTTGAATGTAAAAGGGATCGGTATTATGAGTGGTTTTGATGCAATGGTTAAAATGACAGACGGTACCGTTAATTTTAACCAGATTGGCTCATTTTCAACTCGATTTGGGGGGCGCTATATTCTTGATACTATGGGGATTACGGGGCAAGGAAGGAGGGAGGAAACTTTAACAGATGGTGATCGAGCTATGGGGGTATTGCCAGAAGCTTTTGAGGTTTTTCAAGGTGGTGACGTTCATTTGAAAAACAATTTTATTCAGCTGAACCATATGCATGCATTCTTGATGAAAAACTTTTCAGGTTATGTAAATGATAATGGTAAGTTAATTCAAAAATATATTTCACCAGATGGCTTTAAGAATACAAGTATTAAGATAGAAAAAAACAATATTTCTGTTCAGAGTGAGGGAGTATATGGACTGTGCTTTAATGTTTTAGCTCCAGAAGAACTTGCTAAAATGTTGAGGCAACGAGATGATGAAAAAATTTTAGAAACCAAAAAAGTTATCACGGGGAGGGCATTTGTTTATTTATCAGAGACAAATATGACAGTTCCAGACGGGATTGCGATTTATGCGAAGGGGAATAAAGACTATGAAGTAAAAGGCACTCTTGAATTATCGGATGAAACAAAAATCTCTGGTGATTTGTTGCTAAAAGCTGAAAATAATGCTTCTCTATTGGTGAAAGCAAACGCTTCCTCTCTTACAGGAGGTACGCGTGTTGAGGATAGATCGGTTATTGATTTAGAGTTAATTCGTTATTCAAAATGGTATCTTACTAAAAGTAAATACAACGGTTTACAGGAATCTGTTTCATCGCTTTCTTCTCTAAGTCTTTCCAATAGCACATTGATCTTTGATGAAGGTAGTGGTTATCAAACGCTATGCATTGGAAAAAAAGCAGATATAGGTGCAGGAGATAAAATTCTCGCATCAAAAGATAAAAAAGTCTACAGTGCTGAGGGAAACGCTCAGATTAGGTTGAATGCATTTTTGAATGATGAGGGTTTGTTTAATCCCCAAAAGACGGATCGCATATTGATCTATGGGGATGTTTCTGGAACGACATTCATTCATGTGCAAAATTTTCCAAAATATGCAAGTAAAGAAGTCTATGAGGGAAAAGATCAAAGCATTTCACTCATTCAAGTTGCTGGAACAGCGCAGGCAGGTTCTTTTCGACTCGCCAATGGTTATGATGATTATACTACGGTGAAAGGTTTTCCTTATCAATATCGTATTCGTGGTTATGGTCCAGGTTCGCCCTTTGGAGAAGCAGATGCTACGCAAAGATTAGTGGAAGGTGAGGGGGAATTTTGGGATTTCCGACTCGAAGGGGTTTATATTTCTTCTAGAATAGGTTCTTATAATGGTCCATTTGGTAAACCTTCTTCGTTTTCATTATCTCATCCTGTTANCTCTCCTTCTTCTACGTCCTCTGGTCCTGTTGATCCTCCATCTTCTCCCCCCAATTCACTTTCTACGTCGTTGATATCTGACTCTCCTTCTTCTACGTCCTCTGGTCCTGTTGATCCTCCATCTTCTCCCCCCAATTCACTTTCTACGTCGTTGATATCTGACTCTCCTTCTTCTACGTCCTCTGGTCCTGTTGATCCTCCATCTTCTCCCCCCAATTCACTTTCTACGTCGTTGATATCTGACTCTCCTTCTTCTACGTCCTCTGGTCCTGTTGATCCTCCATCCTCTCCCCCCGATCCACTTTCTACGTCGTTGACATCTGACTCTCCTTCTTCTACATCCCCTGATCCTGTTGATCCTCCATCTTCTCCTCCCGATCCACTTTCTACGTCGTTGACATCTGACTCTCCTTCTTCTACATCCCCTGATCCTGTCGATCCTCCTCCTCCCGATCCATTTTCTACGTCGTTTATGTCTGACCCTCCTTCTTCTACGTCCTCTGATCCTGTTGATTCTCCACGCCCTGATCCACTTTCTATGTCGTTGCCATCTGAGCCCTCTGCTCCGGAGGACACTTCATCTCTGGATACTGTTTCTCCTCCTTCTGCCCCTGTTGAACCAAAGC